>JBKPMI010000001.1:0-8599 GCA_046732075.1 Acidobacteriota bacterium
GTGTAGGGATGTCGAGGCGCCCGGAAGACGTCCGCGGTCGATCCCTCCTCCGCCACCCGTCCGGCGTACATCACGATCGCGCGATCGGAGTGCGCCGCCACGCTTCCGAGATCGTGGGAAATCAGGACGACCGCGAGGCCGCGGGCCGCGCGGAGGGCGTCAAAGAGATCCAGGACCCGGGCGGAGACGGTGGCGTCGAGCGCCGTCGTGGGCTCGTCGGCCACGAGGATGGCGGGATCCGCCGCCAGCGCCATCGCGAGGAAAGCCCGTTGCTGGAGTCCCCCGGACAGGCGGTGCGCGAACTCGGTGAGACCGCGCTCCGGATCCGGAAACCCGACCTCCCGGAGTCGCTCGACCGCGATGCGCCGCGCCTCGCGGCGGTCGACGTCGCGGTGCGACCGGATCGCCTCCACGATCTGCGACCCGACCGTCGCCACCGGATCGAACGCGCTGCCCGGGTCCTGGAACACGAGAGCGACCTCGCGTCCCCGGACCCGCCGCCACTCGTCCTCGGTGGAACGCGATCGCTCGGTTCCGCGGAGGCGGATCGAGCCGGTCGTGCGGGCGACGTCGGGGGTCAGTCCGGCGAGAGCGCGCCCGGTGAGCGTCTTTCCGCAGCCGCTTTCCCCCACGATCGCCAGCGACTCACCGGCCGCGAGGTCGAAATCGACGCCGTCGACCGCGGCGACGAGTCGCCCGCCGGCTGGGACTTCCACGCGGAGATCACGGACCTGGAGGACAGGAGCGGCGCCGGGCGTCGGCCGGCCCGGGACGCCGGATCCCGAAGTCTCGACGCCGATCAGTGGACCGACTCGCGCGAGTTCCTCCGGGCCTCCTCGAGATCTCGGACGCGTTCGACGACGTCCCGGTAATTCGTGTTCATGCCGTAGACCTCGAGGAAGGTCGAGTAGGCCAGGTTGGTATCGCCCGTGTCCTGGTAGACCCGGCCGAGGTCGTAGAGCAGACCCGCGGTCTCGGTCTCGCGGATCCCGGGCGTCGCGAGGCCCTTGCCGTACCACTTGATCGCGAGCTGCGGCATTCCCTTCTCGAGGAAGCACAGCCCGAGCAGGCTGCAGCACTCGACGGCGAGCGTCGGCGCCTTGCTCGCCAGCTGGAACTCCCCGATCGCCTCGTCCAGCAGTCCCATCTCCTTGTAGGCGATGCCCAGGTTGTAGTGGGTTTCGTAGTCCTCGGCCGAGAGCTGCTGCTCCACGCCCTTTCGAAACTCCCGGAAGATTTCCTGGAGCGACGACTCGTCCTGCGTACCGGCGAGCTCCGGCGCGGCCGGCGGAGTCGCGGTGTCCTCCGTGAGCTCGCGCTCCAGCTCTTCGGCGAGGTTGAAGAAGTGCTGCTCGTCGGCGAACAGGTTCTCCTCGGCGACGGCGTGCGGGCGCGGAGGCGGGGCCTCCACCTCCTCCGAAGCCCGCTGCATCTTTTCCTCGATCAGGGATCCGAGCTCCGTGGGCAGCACGCCGAAACCCGATTCCGTGCCGGCGTGGGGCGTCCGCCGCGGTCCCTCCGCCGGCGTCTCCGCGAAGAAGTCGAATGCCACCGGCTGCACGGGTTGAGGCTCCGCCGGGGGGTGGAAGTCGAACTCGTCGAACTCGACCTCGATCACGGGAGGAGGCGCCGGAGGAGTCGTCGGCCGCCGGCCCGGCGGGACGGGCTCGATCTCGAGTGGGGTGGGAAGGCTCAACCGGGAGAAGAGCGCGACCGCGAGGCTCTCGCGGCCGCTGCTGCGATACACGCCGGCGAGGGCTTCCGCTTCCCGGCGGGCCGCGGGATTTCCGGTCTCCGACAGGAGCTCGACCAGGCGCTCGCGGGCCGCGAGCATGTCGGGTGTTCGCCGCAGAAGGGCGCGCAGCCGGTCGATCGCGCGGTCTTTGAGACCGTATCGGGCGAGGACCTCGGCCTCCTGGAGAGCCGCCGCCGCGTCGTCCGAGCGGATCGCCTCGCCGGGCGGGGGGGGCGGCGGCGGAGGCGCCGCCTCGGGCGCCGGGGCGGAGGGCGCGATCACGGCGAGACGCTCGGCGGCTTCGGCCTGGGTCGGGTCCGACGCGAGCACGTGACGGTAATGCTCGGCGGCCTCCGCCGGATCTCCGCGTTCCTCGGCGTCGCGGCCGAGCGCGAGGCGCATCGCGACGGATTCCGAGGCGTCGCCTTCCGCCTCGCGCAGCTCCGCCATTCTCTTGAGCGCCCCGCGGTGCGCCGGGAAGGCTTCCAGGACCGGCCGCAGGTGCGAAGCCGCGCGCTCGAAATCCCCCGAGGACGCCGCGAGCTCGACCAGCCGGGAGACGGCATCGAGGGCGGCGTCCGGCGATCCCTCGTTCACGCGAACCTGCGCGAGAAGCGTTCGCGCCGCGGCATTGTCGGGCTCGATGGCGATCGCTTTTTCGAGCGCCGCGGCCGCGGCGGCGGTGTCACCCGCGGCGAGGCTCGCCTCCCCCAGGAGAACGAGGCTCTCCGCGCTCTCGGGCGCCGTTCGCAGAGCCGCGATCGCGGCGGGGTAGTCCTTCGCAGCCAGGTGCGCGCGAATGATCTGCATCCGGGCGGCGGGATCGCTCGGATCGAGGTCGAGCGCCTTGCGGAAGAAGGTCAGCGCCTCGTCGTGCGCGCCGCTCCTCTGGAGCATCCCGGCGATCGCGTCGTACCGCGCGACGGCCTGCGCCGTCTGGCCGGCGACCCGGTGCAGGTCCCCCAGCTTCGCCTGGATCTTCAGGTCGGTCGGGTCGAGGGCCGCGATGTTTCCGAAAGCCGAGATCGCGCCGGCGATGTCGTTCTTCTTGAGCGACTGCTCGGCGAGCGTCAGGTAGTGACTCCGCGCGTCCTGGGTGAGCCCCTGCTTGGTGTAGAGAACGGCCAGCCGTTCGTAGATGTCGAGGCGGGTCGGGTCGATCTTGTTGATCTTCTTGAAGATCGCGATCGACTTGAGAAAGAACCCGTCGGCCGAATATGACTCGGCGATCCGCGCGTAGTGGCCGATCGCGTCAGCGGGCCGGCCCATGCGCACGCAGAGATCCCCCGCCTTGTTCAGGACGAAGGTGTCATTCGGATTGCTCTTGAGCAGGTCAAGGTATTCCTTGAGCGCCAAATCCAGCTTCCCCCGAGACAGATGTTTCTCGGCGGACTGAACGATCCGGTCCCGTGTACCCGCCATGAATGCCGAGATTTTAACCGGTGCCGCGCTGTTTTCCCGCCCGGAAGGGCGGCAACGACGGTTCCGGGAGCGGCGGCTCGCCGCTCCCGGGCACCACCCCGTGGTAGGTCAGTCGGTGTTCCGGACACGGCCCGTGAGCCGCCAGCGCCTGCCAGTGCTCGGGAGTTCCGTATCCCTTGTGGTGTTCGAAGCCGTACGCCGGGAAGCGGCGGGAGAGCTCGTCGAGCATGCGGTCCCTCTCGACCTTCGCGACGATCGACGCCGCAGCGACCGAGGAGCAGAGAGCATCTCCGTGAATGATCGGGAGCTGGGGAAGCCGGATCCCGGGCACTGCGACCGCGTCCAAGAGCAGCGCCTCCGGCTGCGGGTCGAGCGAGAGGATTGCAAACTTCATCGCGGCCAGGCTCGCCCGCAGGATGTCCCGCAGGTCGATCTCCGATGCGCTCACGACCCCGACGCCCACCGCGAGAGCGTGCGCGCGGATCGCGACCGCGAGCCGCTCCCGGCTCGGCGCGTCCAGCCGCTTCGAGTCATCGAGGCCGACAAGGATGCAGCCCGGCGGCAGAATCACGGCCGCCGCGACGACGGGGCCGGCGAGCGACCCGCGGCCGGCCTCGTCGACGCCCGCCACGAAACGGTAGCCCCTTCGCACGAGCTCCGTCTCGATCCGCGCGAGCTCCCGAAGGCGGCCGAGCTCGGCGAACAGAGTCGCGAGAGGGTCCGACCGCATCGGGCCCAATTCTGCCAGCTTTATGGAGTCGCGGGGACAGGGGCCGAAGGGCCTGCACCCGCCTCCGAACTCCCGGCGAGCTATTCGGCCGTGCGCTTCTCGCCGATACGTGCGGCCTTGCCCTTGCGCTCGCGCAGGTAGTAGAGCTTGGCCCGACGGACCGCGCCCTTGCGCTCGACCTCGATCTTGTCGATCACCGGGGAGTGGAGCGGAAAGATGCGCTCGACTCCGATGCCGCTCGAGATCTTCCGCACCGTGAAGGTTTCCCGGGCGCTCCCGCCGCGGCGCGCGATCACGACTCCGGCGAAGACCTGGATGCGCTCCTTCTCCCCTTCGCGAACCTTGACGTGCACGCGGATCGAGTCCCCGGGAGAGAAGTCGGGCAGTCCCTTGCGCAGGGAAGGCTTTTCCACGTCCAGCAGAATGTCGGTCATCGGAATTCCTCTTTCGAAGCCCGGGCCGAGCCGGGAAGTCACGCCCGATCGAGCGGAAGCGGCGGATTATACCGAAGAAGCTGGCCGCTGTCAGTTCTCCGTTCTCAGCGAGAAAGCCGCCTATTCCTGGCCTTCTCCGGGTTCCTCGGGCCGCCGCTCCAGGAGGTCCGGTCGGCGCTCCCGGGTTCGGGCGAGCGCCCGTGCCCGCCGCCAGCGGACGATCCGGGCGTGGTCGCCGGAGAGGAGCGTCTCGGGCACCGTCTTACCGCGGAACTCTCGCGGTCGCGTGTAGTGCGGATAGTCGAGCCGCTCGCGCGCGAAAGACTCTTCCGCGAGCGAGGCGGCACAGCCCACGACGCCCGGGACGAGCCGCGACACGGCCTCCGTGAGGGCGAGCGCGGCGGCCTCGCCCCCGGGCAGCACGAAGTCGCCGAGCGAGATCTCTTCGTCGAAGAGGCCGATCTCCCGGGCACGCTCGTCGATACCCTCGTACCGGCCGCAAACCAGGAGAATGCGCTCGCGCGACGCGAGCTCCTCGACGAGGCGCTGGTCGAGCGGTCTTCCGTCCGGCGTGAGCAGGATGCTCCAGGCGGCCGGCGCTCCCTCCGGGCGCTTCCTCGACTCGACGGCCGCGGCGAGCACCGGCACCATCATGACCATTCCCGCTCCCCCGCCGTACGGCTCGTCGTCGACCTTCCGGTGCTTTCCCTCCGCGAAGTCGCGCAGATCGGTGACCGTGACCCGAATCCGGCCCGCGGCGATCGCTTTCCCGAGCAGGCTCTCGGCGAGGGGCGACCGGAAGTACTCCGGGAAGATGGTGAGGATCTCGATCTGCATCTCTTCGCTCAGAGATCCATCAGGCCGGCCGGAGGGTCCAGCACGATCCGCTTCTCTCGCCGGTCGATCGAGACCACGATCGGCGAGACGAAGGGCACCGGAACCGGGTCTTCCCTTCCCGTGTCCACGAGGAGGAGCGCGCCCGCCGCGGTGCGCTCCAGCCGGACGGCCTTCCCGAGGGGGTGTCCGGCCGCGTCCTCGCAGCGCCACCCCGCGACCTCGTGGAGATAGTAGAAGTCGTCCGGCGGCGGCACCGCTTCCTCGTCCGGTACGCCCAGGTCGCCGCCCGCGAGCGAACGCGCGGCGCTGACGTCCTCGACCCCGGCGAAGCGAATCAGGAAACGCGATCCGTGGGGCCGCACCGAAACGACCTCGAGCTCCCGCTCCGATTCCGCGGCCCGCCAGAGGAAGCGCGCTCCGGGTTCGAAACGTTCCGGAAAGTCCGTGATCGGCTCCACCGAGAGCTCACCGGTGACCCCGTGCGGCCGCCGGACGACTCCGACGACGATCAATCGGTGCGGCTAGTCCCGGACCCGCACCAGGACGCGTTTGCCGCGGGCCGATGCCGCTGCTCCCACGAACGAGCGGATCGCGCGGACCGTCCGGCCGTCGCGCCCGATCAAGCGGCCGCGCTCGAGCTCCGGCACCGAGATCTCGTAGACGACGGTCTTGCCCTCGACGCTCTCGGTCACGCGAGTTTCCTCCGGGCGGTCGGAGAGGCGGCGGACGATGGTCTCGATCAGGCGGCGCATGACGCGGGAGACGGAAGACGATAGACGGTAGACGGAACCCGACTCACGACGCGGCCGCCTCGGCTTCCGGGGCCGCCGGCTTCCTCGAGAGGAGCGACTTCACCGTCGGAGATACGTTGGCGCCCTTCCCGATCCAGTAGCGGGCGCGCTCCTGGTCGAACGAGATGACCGTCGGCTCGCGCTTCGGGTCGTAGGAACCGAGCTCCTCGAGGACCTCGGCGCGCGACGTCGAGCGCGAGTCGGAGACGACGATTCGATAGTGCGGACTGTTTCGAGCGCCCATGCGGCGCAGTCGGATCTTCAGCATTCCGTTCCTTTCGGCGATTCCTCGTTTCGGAAACCCGGCATTCTACGACGGAACCGTCAGTTTCGCGGCGCCGGCAGGGGCAGCCGGGAGAGGTCGAGCCCCCGGACCCCCTTCCGGGCGGTCCGCATGAGGCGGCGCATCTGCTGGTATTGCTTGAGAAGCCGGTTGATCTCGGCGACCGACGTCGCCGACCCCGACGCGATCCGCTTCTTGCGGCTCCCGTTCAGGAGCTGGGGGTAGCGGCGCTCGTCCGGCGTCATGGAGTCGATGATCGCGGCGATCCGGACGAGGGACTTCTCGTCGACCGCGTCGGGCGTGGAGAGTCCCCGAAACGCGCCTCCCTTCGGGAGGAGATCGAGAATCCCGGACACCGGCCCCATCTTTTTCATCGACCGGAGCTGATCGCGCAGGTCTTCGAGCGTGAACTCTCCGGCGCTCGCGCGCCGGGCGAGCTTGTCGGCGGCGGACGCGTCGACCTGGGCCTCGACCTTCTCGATCAGGGTGAGCACGTCGCCCAGGCCGAGAATGCGGGAAGACATCCGGTCCGGGTGGAACGGCTCGAAATCCTCGAGCTTCTCTCCGACGCCCACGAACTTGATCGGCTTCCCCACCGTCGTCACGACCGAGAGCGCAGCTCCTCCCCGCGCGTCCCCGTCCGTCTTCGTGAAGACGATTCCCGTGAGGGGAAGAGCGGCTGCAAAACCCGCGGCGGACCGGACGGCGTCCTGTCCGGTCATGGCATCCGCGACGAACAGGATCTCCCCCGGGCGGATCGCGTCGGTGACCGCGCGGACCTCGTTCATCAGATCCTCGTCGAGGTGGAGGCGGCCGGCGGTGTCGACGATGACGGTGTCCCGTCCGGTGAGGCGCGCTTCGGTGACGCCCTCGCGGGCGACCTCGACCGCGTCGGTGCGGTCTCCCGGGTCGAAGACCGGAACTCCGATCTGACGTCCGAGAGTCTTCAGCTGGGAGACCGCCGCGGGTCGCGAAAGGTCCGCCGCGACGAGGAGCGGGTAGCGCCCCCGGCCCTTCAGATGGAGCGCGAGCTTGCCGGCGGAGGTCGTCTTGCCCGAGCCCTGCAAACCCACCATTTCGATGACGGCCGGCCGGCCCTCCAGGAGAACGTCCTCCTTCTTGCCGCCCAGGAGCGCCATCAACTCGTCGCGGACGATTCGTGTCACCTCCTGCGCCGGCGACAGCTGCTGCATGACCTTCGCGCCCACCGCCTTCTCGCGGACGCGCGCGGTGAAGTCCCGAACCACGGGAAGGGCGACATCGGCCTCCAGGAGAGACAGCCGGATCTCCCGGAGCGCGGAGTCGAGGTGGTACTCGGTCAGGTGCCCCTCGCCCTTGAGCTCCTTGAAGACCCCCTGGATCCGCTCTCCCAGCGCCTCGAACACGTCGTCCTCCGATGAAGGGGACGAAGAATATCCCGCCCGCGACGAAGTCCGGGAACGATCGGCCAGTACGGGGGTTTGGTCGCTTGACACACCCCCGCCTTGCGATATCATGCGCTCGCTTTTCCCGCTTAATTTTGAGGCGCCCCGCGCAATACATCGTCAGAAACGAGAAGGAGAGAGGGAGATGAAGAAGTTCGGAACCCTGGTTATCGCAGCCGTGTTCGGGACCGCGCTCCTCACGGGTTGCACCAAGAAGGAGGAGACGACGACGACGACCGAGACCTCGACGACCGAGGCTCCGGCAGTGGTCGAAGAGACCTCCACCACCATGACGACCGAGACGACCACCATGGCGACGGAGACCCCGGCGATGACCACGACCACCGAGACCACCACCACGATGACGTCGACGACGGTCACTCCGTAACCTCCCGGATTTCGCGGATTCGAGGCCCCCGGCAACGGGGGCCTTTTTGTTGGGGCCGTTTCTGCCGCTACACTGATTGCGGGTGCTGCCGCTCTGGGTTGAGGCCCTTCTGGCGTTCGTGGCGATCGCGTCGGCGGTCCTCGCCTGGCAGGCGCGCTCCCGGGAACGGCTGCTCGCGTCCCGGCTCGCCGCCCGCGAACGCGGCGGTCACTTCCTCGGAGAGTCCCCTGAGCCCGGCGAGATCCTCAAGCACGCCTATGCCGCGGCGACCGAGATCCTTCCCGTGACGCGCTTCGACCTCTACCGCATCGACCCGGACGGTCAGGTCGAGGAGGCCTGGACACTCTCTCCGGACGAGTCGGGCAAGCTCGCGCCGGCGCTCGATCCCGGGAACACGTGGGTCGGGAACAAAGTCGACGCGCGACGGATGCGCGAGCTCTCGGCGACCGAGACCGAGCGATCCTTCGCGCCGCGCGATCTGCTCACGAGCGGTAGCGTGCGCCGGCTCCGCCTCCCGCTCTACTCCGGTGATCGACTGGTCGCCCACCTCGACCT
>JBKPMI010000002.1:0-9539 GCA_046732075.1 Acidobacteriota bacterium
TCTTCTCGTCCACGCTCCTCGCGCAGAGCACCTCGACCGCGCCGCCGCAGGCGCAGCCCGAGAAGCCCAAGCCCGCGGTTCCGGGGACGCAGGTCGCCCCGCCGCCGAAGGTCTCGGAGGAGCCGGCGAAGGCGGTCGCGAAAAAGGATGCGCCGCTCCCGGAGCTTCCGTACACGCCGAGCCTGGACACCGCCGCGATGGACACGTCCGCCGACGCGTGCACCGACTTTTACCAGTACGTCTGCGGCGGGTGGATCAAGAACAATCCGATCCCGGGGGACCAGGCGTCCTGGAGCGTCTACGGGAAGCTCGCCCAGGAGAACGAGCAGTTCCTCTGGGGAGTCCTCGAGGACGCGGGCAAGCCCTCCGCGGATCGAAACCCGACCCAGCAGAAGATCGGGGACTACTTCGCCTCGTGCATGGACGAGGCCGGGATCGAGAAGCTCGGCGCGGCGCCGCTCCGGCCGGTGCTGGACGAGATCGCGGCGCTGAAGAGTAAAGGCGACCTGGCGGCGTATCTCTCGAAGGAGCACCTGCGCGCTTCGGGCAACGAGTTCCTCTTCGGGTTTGGATCGCAGCAGGATTTCGCCGACGCGACCCAGGTCATCGCCTCGGCCGGAGCCGGCGGGCTCGGGCTGCCGGACCGCGACTACTACACGAAGACCGACGCCAAGTCGAAGGAGATCCGGGCGACCTACCAGACCCATGTCGCGAAGATGCTGGAGCTCACGGGCGAGTCGAAGGCCGACGCCGCGAGGCACGCGAAGGCCGTGATGGCGATCGAGACCGCGCTCGCGAAGGCTTCGCTGACGCGCGTCGAGCAGCGCGACCCGTACAAGCTCTTCCACAAGATGACTCCGGCGCAGCTGAAGGCGCTCGCGCCCGCCTTCAACTGGACGCGCTATCTCGCCGACTACGACCTCACGAACATCGCGACCGTCAACGTCACGGAGCCCGCGTTCTTCAAGGCCATGAACGTGCAGATCCAGAAGGTCCCGCTCTCCGACTGGAAGGGATACCTCCGGTGGCACGCCGTGAACGTGCGCGCGGACTACCTGTCGAGCGCGTTCGTCACGGAAGACTTCAACTTCTACCGGAAGTACCTCCGGGGCGTGACCGAGCAGCCCGCGCGCTGGAAGCGGTGCGTGCGGCTGGTGGACCGTGACCTGGGCGAGGCGCTCGGGCAGGAGTTCGTCCGGCGCACTTTCACCGCGGAAACCAAGGAGAAGACGGTCGACATGACGAAGCGCATCGAGAAGGCGATGGAGAACGAGATCCAGTCGCTCGACTGGATGACCGACGCCACCAAGACCCGTGCCCTCGAGAAGCTGCACGCCATCGCCAACAAGGTCGGATACCCCGACCGCTGGCGGGACTACTCGAGCGTGGCGATCCGGCGGGACGACTTCTTCGGCAACGTTTCCAACGCCACGACGTTCGAGTCGAATCGGCAGCTCGCGAAGATCGGCAAGCCGCTCGACCGGGGCGAGTGGGGGATGACGCCGCCCACGGTCAACGCTTATTACAACCCGCAGATGAACGACATCAACTTCCCGGCCGGCGTACTCCAGCCCCCTCTCTACGATCCGAAGCTGGACGACGCGCCGAACTACGGCAACACCGGAAGCACCATCGGCCACGAGTTGACGCACGCCTTCGACGACGAGGGGCGGCAGTTCGACGCGCAGGGGAACTTGAAGGACTGGTGGACCGCGGAGGACGCGAAGAAGTTCGAGGATCGGGTCAACTGCATCCGCGACCAGTATGCGCAGTACACGATCGTGGACGACATCAAGATCAACTCGAAGCTGACGTCGGGCGAGGACGTCGCCGACCTCGGCGGAACGCTGCTTGCCTACATCGCGTGGAAGGACGCCACGTCCGCGATGAAATTAGAGTCGAAGGACGGGTTCACCCCGGATCAGCGGTTCTTCATCGGCTTCGCGCAGTGGGCGTGCCACGACCAGCGGCCCGAGAACCTGCGGGTCAATGCGATCACGAACCCCCACTCACCCGGCCGGTACCGCGTGAACGGCATCGTGGCGAACCTGCCCGAGTTCCAGAAGGCGTTCTCGTGTCAGCCGAACGCGTCCATGGTCCGCGCGAAGCCCTGCCGGGTCTGGTGATCGCTACTTCGAGCTGACGGCCGTCGCGCCCCTCACGATCCCGACCGTCATCAGGACGCCTTTTCCGGCAGGCGCCGGTGCGGCGGTCGCGGTCGCGACCCAGGCCTGACCCTTCTCGTCCCGGTATCGCCAGACCGACCGCGCGGGTCCGGGCGTCGCCGCCGGCGCGCCCGCGGAAGAATCGAGCGCCCAGCCGTTCGCAGCCGGGATCGATTTCTCGAAGCGCGCAAGCGCCTCTGCCGGAGAGAGGTCCGTCTTGAGAAGCCACCGCGTCTCCCAGCGATCCCGGTCGCCCTCGTGCGAAACGACCCTCCGGTCGAACTGCCGGATCGCGTCGTACGCGCCGCGAAGGTGGCGGTCCGCCAGCATCGCACGGACGTAGCCGCCCTCCGGGCGCCAGTCGTACTCGAGTGACGTCGCAGCGACCTGCGCATCGCCCTTGCCGAAGAGCCGTTCGATGACGTGCAGCGCGCCGTCGATCCCGGACGAGAGTCCCGCCGACGTGATGATCTTGCCGTTGTCCACGAATCGTCTGTCGCGCACGACCCTGGCCTTCGGCGCTGCCTTCTGGAGCTCGTCGATCAATCCCGCGAACGTCGTGGCCTCCAGCCCGTCGAGCAGGCCCGCGCGTCCCAGGAAGAACGCCCCGTTGCAGACCGAAAGAACGATCTCCGCGTTCTTTGCGGACTCCCGGATCCACGCCTGTACCTTCGGGTCATCCATGTGGGGGTCGACGTCGCCGCCCGGGAGAACGAGGACGTCGGCCTTCGGCGCGTTTGCGAACGTGTATTTCGGGTTGACGCTCATTCCCATCGCGGTCGTGATCGGGCCGGCCTTCGGCGCGACCGTGTAGATCTCGAAAGCCCGCTGGTGCTCACCGGCCATTGCGTGGCCGAACACTTCCCACGGCCCGGTGTAGTCGATGATCTGCACCCCTTCGAAGACGAAGATCGCGAGGTTGCGCGGGCGCGCGGCGGTGTGTTCTGCGGCGGCCATCGGAACCGCGGACGCGGCGATCGAGAGCGCGAGGAAGGCGGCGCGATGATGTCGGCGAAAGGTGTTGGTCATCGTGAGATCTCCTCGCGCGGAGGATCGGTTACGTGCCGCCGCCCTGTCTTGAACGGAACTGACTTAGCCGGCAAAACCCGGAAGTCCGCGGCTCCGTACGATCCAGAGAGCCATGGCCACGTCGCTTCTGCCGCCGGGGAGTTTCCACGGGCGCATCCTGGGCGCCCGCGGCGCGTCCGGCGTGCGGATGACGGAGGCGCGGATCGAGCCGCGCCGGGAGCTGCCCCGGCACTCGCACGAGCTCGCGTTCTTCTGTCTCCTGGTCGAGGGAGACTATCGGGAGGACTCCGGCTCGGGCGCGAGCGCCTACGCCCCCTTCACCGTGGCGTTCCACCCGGCCGGCGAACCGCACCGCTCCGTGATGGGGCCGCACGGCGCGCGCGTCTTCAACGTCGAGATCCCGTCGGGCTGGCTCGACGGCTCCGGTGCCGCGTGCACGGGGCCGGTCGCGGACTTGACGGGCGGGGAGCTGACGTGGCTCGCGGCGCGCCTCCTCCGCGAGTATCGCGAGGGCCTCGCCGGTCCTCCGCTCGCGGTCGAGGCGCTCGTCTGCGAAATGGTGTTCCTCGCGGGCGGCCCGGCGCCGCGCCGCGCCCCGGAGCGTCCCCCATGGCTCCCCCGGGCCGTGGACCTCCTGAACTCCGAGTTCCGCCGGGGCCTGCGGATCACGCAGGTCGCGGCCGAGGTCGGAACGCACCCGACCCACCTGTCGCGGGTCTTCCGCGAACGCATGGGCCTGCCGATCGGCGACTACGTGCAGCGGCTCCGCGTTCGGTGGGCGGTCGCGGAGCTGTGCCGGCCCGGCGCGCGCCTGGCGGACGTCGCCACCGCCGCCGGTTTCGCGGACCAGAGCCACCTGACCCGTGTGTTCAAGCGGGTGACGGGCGCGACCCCCTCCGCTTTCCGGAAGGGGATCGTTCCCCCGCCTCTCTCTAGCGGATCCGGATCGAGCCGCTTCGGGTCGTGAGCTCGAGGCGGGGCCCGCCGCCGTTCACCTTCTGCTCGTAGACGCGCTCGCGCCGGTTGACGACCGTCTCGTCCAGCGGGAACCCGGCCTCGAGCATTCCGGCGCGCTCCACGTGTGCGTCCAGGTCGTAGCCCGCCGACTTCGGCATCGAGATCTCGATGTCCCCCTTGTACGTCTCCAGCCGGCTCGGACCTCCGAGCCGAGCGAACTCGACGTGAACGTCCCCCTTGTGGGTCGTCAGGTCGAGCGCGCCGTCGTGCGCCTTCACCTCCACGTGTCCCTTGTGGGTGGAGATCCGCGCGTCCGCGCGCATGCCGTCGATCGCGATCCTCGACTTGTGGTCATCGATGTCGAGCCTGGCCGTGCGCGGCACCCGGAGCCGGTAGTGGACGAACGGGTGAGCGCTGCACGCGGCGTCGAACCCGGGCGCGTGGTAGGGGATGACTGGAAGTGCGTCGAGCTTCTCGTAGTTGGTCTGCACCTCGAGCCGGGAGCCGGAAGACGCAAAATCCACCTCGGTCAGCCGGACGCGTTCGGACCGATGGGCATCACTCCCGCAGGTCGTGTCCGCTTCGATCCGGGCGAAGACCTCGGCCCGGGAGCTGTCCCACGGCTCGACGACGATCGACCCCTTGAAGGTGCGGACCGCCACGGTCCCGTGGCCGTCCAGTGCGACCTCGCGGTGGATTTCGCGGGACTCGGCTCCCCGGGCGCCGGCGGGGACGGCGGCGAGACTGAAAACGAGGACGAGACCCGCGAAGGCTTTGGACATAGCGGCTCCTCCGGAGGAGTAGACGAAGGAGCCGGGAAGAGGTTACCCGCTAGGCGACTGCGACCTTTGTCACACGGCAGCAATCCCGGGGCTCCGTCCGCATCCCGTCGCTCAAGAGGTCGGTCTCCTGGACGTGGACGAAAAGGAGCCTTTCCGGCTCGGCGTGCTCGATGCCGTTCCTTCCGCACTGCGGACAGCGGTCGACGCGTCCTTCGAGCGGCACCTCGCTTCCCCGGGAGAGGGTGGTGAAGTCTTCCAACGTGACCATGACCCTCTCCACTGCAAGGGCCATTCCGCACGTAAGATCCGCCCGTGGCGGCGACGGCAGACGCGGAATTCCTCTTCGACGGACCGGCGGATGCCGCTTTGACGGTGGTTCTCGCCCACGGCGCGGGCGCCCCGATGAACACTCCCTTCCTGAGTTCGATCGCGCGCGGTCTCGCGGCCGGCGGGTATCGGGTCGCGCGGTTCGAGTTCCCGTACATGCGGGCGCGGCGCGACACCGGGCGGAAGGGCGGCGCTCCGGATCGGGAGCCGATTCTCCGAAACTCATGGAAGGAGGCGGTCGAGAAGCTGGGGGGAGGCGGCCGCCTGGTCATCGGCGGCAAGTCGATGGGCGGGAGAATCGCGAGCATGGTCGCGGACGAGGTGGGCGCACGAGGCCTCGTCTGCCTGGGCTATCCGTTCCATCCCCCGGGCCGGCCCGAGAAGCTCCGGACGAAGCACCTCGAGACCCTCGCGACGCCGGCGCTGGTCGTCCAGGGAACGCGCGACCCCTTCGGGACGGCGGAGGACGTCGCGGGATACCGGCTCTCTCCGGCGATCCGGGTGGTCTGGCTGCAGGACGGCGACCACTCCTGGAAACCGCGGGCCGCCTCCGGCCGTTCCGAAGCGCAGAACATGGCGGACGCCATCGCCGCCATCCGCGAATTTCTCGTTTCCCTCTGACCTGCCGTGACGGACGTCCACTCCGAGACTCCGCTCGACCGTCTCACGTCGTATCTCACGAAGAACGACGACTTCTTCGTCCGGCACCACTGGCCCGCCGAAGCGCCTGACGTTGCCGGCTGGGCCCTGACCATCGACGGCCGGGTGGCGCAGCCGCTCCGTTTGTCGCTCGACCAGCTGAAGGAGTTCCCCGCCGCGACCGTGACCTGCGTGCTGCAGTGCGCGGGGAAGGGCCGGTCGTTCTACGAACCCGCGGTGCCGGGGCTGCCCTGGGGAGCCGGCGCGGTCGGGAACGCCCGGTGGACCGGAGCCCGCGTCCGCGACCTCCTGGAGAAGGCGGGGCTCGAGTCCGACGGAGGGCACCTCCACACGTTCGGGACGGACGACCCGCCCGTCGGTGGGAACCCGTATTACCGGAGCATCGATCTCGAGAAAGCGCTCGCCGATGCGATCGTGGCCTGGGAGATGAACGGCGAACCGCTGCCCGCGATCCACGGCGCGCCGGCCCGCCTGGTCGTTCCGGGTTGGACCGGAAACCACTGGATGAAGTGGCTCGCGCGCTTGTCCGTGCGGGCGCAGGAGCAGCGCGGCTTCTTCATGGACGAGGAGTACCGCTATCCCGTGCGGCCCGGCCCTCCGGGTGTGCAGATCGCCCCGGCCGAGATGCGGCCGGTCACGGAGCTCCCCGTGGAGTCGGCCATCACGGCAGCGCCCCCCGTCGCGCGGATCGGGGTCCCCGTCCCGGTGTCGGGATTCGCGTTTTCGGGCACGCCGGACGTCGCGAAGGTCGAGGTCTCCGACGACGACGGAGCGAGCTGGATGCAAGCGCGACTCGATCGCCGTCACGATCCGTTCGCTTGGCGCCTCTGGTCTCTTTCGTGGACACCCCGCCGGGCCGGCCCCGTCCGGGTGGCCGCGCGCGCAACCGACAGCCGCGGCCGCGTGCAGCCACGCGACGCCGTCTGGAATCCGGGCGGACTGCTTCACAACGGATGGCGCTCGGTCGAGGTCGAGGTCTCCGAGTAGATAGACTTGCGGCCTCGCCCGGGGCCGGCAGACCGCCGGGCAGGGAGGAGACTCATGGAGAAAATCGACAAAACCGACGAGGAGTGGCGGAAGCAATTGACGCCGGAGCAGTACCGCGTGATGCGGCAGAAGGGGACCGAGCGGCCGTTCACCGGAGAGTACGAGAGGACCAAGGACAAAGGGACGTACGTCTGCGCCGCCTGCGGCAACCCGCTCTTCGATTCGGAAACCAAGTTCGATTCGGGCACCGGCTGGCCGAGCTTCTATCGGCCGAAGTCCGGCGACAGCGTGCGCACCGAGGAAGACAAGAGCATGTTCATGAGCCGGACGGAGGTCCTTTGCAGCCGGTGCGACGCCCACCTGGGGCACGTGTTCGACGACGGACCGCAGCCGACGGGGGAGAGGTACTGCATGAACTCGGTCTCCCTGAAGCTGCAGAAAGACGGGGTGAAGCCGTGAAGCGCGCCGCACTGGTCGGTCTCCTGGTTCTCGCGGCGAGCCTCGCCCGCGCGGAAAACATCGACCTCGAGGCCGCGAAGCGCGCGATCCGGATCGCGGACCTCGAGCTCGCGAAGGCGGTCGCGGACCGCAGCCTCGAGAGCTTCGTCGCGCTCGTGGACGACGACGCGATCTTCTTCGGCAAAGGCGTGGCGCGCGGGAAGAACGCGGTTTCCAAGGCGTGGCTGCCGTTCTTCACGGATCGGACGCTGTTCCTGAAGTGGCACCCCACGCAGGTGGAGATCGCCTCGAGCGGCGACCTCGGGTACTCGATCGGCGAGTACGAGCGGATCGGCAAGGACGCGTCGGGATATCCGGCCACGGTGACCGGCGACTACGTCTCGATCTGGCGCAAACAGCCGGACGGACGCTGGAAGATCGTGCTCGACATCGGGACGCCGGGGACGCCGAAGCCCTGAAGATCGCGACCTGGAACGTCAACGGCATCCGCGCCCGGGAAACCCAGTTCCTCGAGTGGCTCGATCGCGACCACCCGGACGTGGTCTGCCTCCAGGAGATCAAGGCATCGACCGCGCAGGTGCCGACCGCGCTCTGCGAGATGCAGGGCTACTGGTGCTACTGGCACGGTGAGCGCGCGTACTCCGGGGTCGGGCTGCACGTCCGGCGGGACGTCGCTCCGGAGCGGCCGGCCTTCGCCCATCCCTCCTTCGACCACGAGAACCGGATCGTCGCCGCGGAGATCGGAAACCTGATCGTCGCGTCGATCTACGTTCCCAACGGCGGCAAGGACTTCCCCGCGAAGATGCGCTTCCTGGAGGCGATGGACAGCTGGGTCGAGGAGGCGCACGCAGGGGGCCGGCAGCTCGTGCTGTGCGGTGACATGAATGTCGCGCGGACCGAGCGCGACGTTCACCCCAAGGAGCGCAAGCCGAACGCGATCGGCCAGCTCCCGGAGGAACGCGCGCTGATCGAGCGGATCCTGTCGCGCGGTCTCGTGGACGTCGGCCGGACACTCGACCCCGACAACGACGGGCTCTTCACGTGGTGGGCTCCGTGGCGGAACATGCGGCAGCGAAACATCGGCTGGCGGCTGGACTACGTGTTCGCGAGCGAGGCGCTGGCGGCTCGTGCGATGTCGTGCGAGGTGCTCGCGCAGTACGGGACGAGCGATCACGCGCCGGTCGTCGCGACGTTCGCGGAGCCGGCTTAGGGAGAAACCATGGACGACCAGAAAACCTGCGGACAGGGGCTCGCCGAGAATTCGGAGCTGCCGGCGAAGGTGGCGGAACTCGTGGCGGCGATGTCCGGAGTTCTCGAAACGCACCGGGAGGCGCTCGCCCCGCGCGACGCGAGCTCCCGCCGGGAGGACGAGGCGTACCGCGAGCTCGCGCAGGCGCTGCGGAAAGTCGGGGAGGACCTGCGGGCGGTGGCGGCCCGGATGGCCGGTTACCGCAACCTCGCCATGGGCAAACACGACACCGCCGTTCTGTCGGCGTCGAAGGCCGTCCAGGCGTTCGAGAAGTTCGTGCGGACGGAGGGAGAGATCGTGGCGCTCCTCCAGCGCCGGCTGACGTCGGATCGCTGGATGCTCGACCAGATGCGCGGGACGCGGTAGCCTCCGGAAAGCCCATGTTCTCCGACGGCCCCTCGTTCGTCGACTACTGGCGCAAGGTCCGAGCGCGCACGATCCGCGTCTTCGAGCGAATTCCGGCCGACGACCTGGAGTGGACGCATCTCCCCGGCAAGTACACGTTCGGCGACGTCTTCCGGCACCTGCCCGGGATCGAGCGGTACATGTACGGCGAGACCGTCCAGCAGCGCCCGAGCGCTTACCCCGGCCACTCCGTGGATCTCGCGCGCGGGCCGGAGGCGATCCGAGCGTGGATGGACCGCTGCCACGCCGAGTCGCTGGAGATCTTTTCGGCGCTGACGCCGGAGGATCTCGCGGCGAAGTGCCGCACGCCTGCGGGCACCCCGATCACGGTGT
Organism: Acidobacteriota bacterium; assembly: GCA_046732075.1. Lineage (GTDB taxonomy): Bacteria > Acidobacteriota > Thermoanaerobaculia > UBA5066 > Gp7-AA6 > Gp7-AA6. The sequence continues at coordinate 9,354 of JBKPMI010000002.1, forward strand.
GGAAGTGGCTGCGCGCGATGGTCGAGCACGAAGCGCACCACCGCGGACAGCTCTACCTCATGGCGGGGATGCGCGGAATTTCGATTCCGCCGCTCTACGGGTTGACCGAGGAGGAGGTCGTCACGCTGTCCGAGCCGGCGTCGCCGGACCTACGCGAGTAGCTCCGCCCGCAGGACCGTGACGGCC
>JBKPMI010000003.1:0-3991 GCA_046732075.1 Acidobacteriota bacterium
CCTGGGACGGATTCGCGTCGCGGGCGGAAAGGCGACCTTCGAAGCCGCGCCGGGAGTCGACGTCACGCACGAAGGAAAGAAAGTCGGGTCGCTCGAGCTCGCTTCGGACGAGAAGGGCGAGCCGACCGTCCTGCACCACGGGACGCTCCGGTTCTACCTCATCCGCCGCGGCGACCGGCTGGCCGTTCGCGCGAAGGACAGCGAGAGCGCGGCGCGGAAGTCTTTTCATGGTATCGAGAGCTATCCGATCTCCCCGGCGTGGCGCGTGGACGCTCGATTCGAGCCGCACACGGGAAAAACGATCGCGATTCCGAACGTTCTCGGCGGCTTCACCCAGGAGCCGTCTCCCGGCACGTTCGTCTTCCGGATCGGCCAGCAGGAGCTCCGGCTGGACGCGATCGAGGAGGAGGGCGAGAGCGACCTCTTCGTGATCTTCGCCGATCGCACCAACGGCGCGGCGACGTACGGCGCCGGAAGATTTCTCTACGCGCCGCGCCCCGGCACCGACGGCCGCACGGTCGTGGACTTCAACAAGGCCTATAACCCGCCGTGCGCCTTTACCCCGTTCGCGACGTGTCCGCTGCCGCCCCCCCAGAACCGACTGCCGGTTGCGATCGAGGCGGGCGAGAAGAAATACGGGAGCCACTGAGCCTCTCGCGGCTCAGTGGATCGCCTCCAGCAGCTCCGCCAGGATTCTCGCGGTCGCGCCCCAGATCACGTGGTCGCGGTACCGGTAGAAGAGAACGGGCTCGTCCCGGCCCGGCAGGTATTTCGTCTCCCGGATGGCGGGATCGGAGAGCGCGGCGACCGGCGCTTCGATGACTTCCGCGATCTCGCTCTCCGCGGGTGAGAAAACGTACGGCTGCGGAATCGCCCCGACCACGGGAGCGACGTAGAAGTCGGTCACCGTCACGATCGGCGAGAGCGCGCCCAGCACGCGGACGTCCTCGGCGCGGATCCCGAGTTCCTCCCCACTCTCACGGATCGCGGTCGCCTGGAGGTCCTCGTCCTCCGGCTCTTCGGCGCCGCCCGGGAAGGAGATCTGCCCGCGGTGGTGCTCGAGGGTGTCGGTGCGGCGCGTGAAGACGATCCAGAGCTTCGCTTCCCGCACGAAGAGCGGGACCAGCACGCCCGCGCGCCGGGCCGCCGCGGCCGGCTCGGGCTCGATCAACGACCGGGTCGCGAGCCTCCGCTCCAGCTCCTCCATCCAGCCCATGGGAACGCTCTACCGGGAGCCGGGACCGGCCTTCGGCGTCTCCTTCGGGGCGCCCATGAGGTAGGCCTCGATGAAAGGCGTCAGCGAGCCGTTCAGAACGGCGTCGGTGTTGCCGGTCTCGTATCCCGTGCGGTGGTCCTTGACCATCCGATAGGGGTGAAGGACATACGAGCGGATCTGGCTCCCCCACTCGATCGACTTCTTGTCGCCGACCCGCTTCTCCTCCTCGGCGCGCCGTTCGTCGAGAGCCTTCTGGTAGAGGCGGGCGCGCAGCACGCGCATGGCCATGTCGCGGTTGCGCCCCTGGCTCCGCTCGTTCTGACAGGTGACGACGATGCCCGTCGGGAGGTGCGTGATCCGCACCGCCGAGTCCGTGACGTTGACGTGCTGCCCGCCGGCGCCGCTCGAGCGATACGTGTCGATCCGCAGGTCCTTGTCGGCGATCTCGACCTCGACCTCCTCGTCGATCTCGGGCGACACGTAGATCGAGGCGAAGGACGTGTGGCGGCGCTTGGCCGCGTCGTAAGGCGAGATCCGGACCAGGCGGTGGACGCCCATCTCGCCCTTCAAATACCCGTAGGCGTGGTCACCGACGACGTGGAGGGTCGCGCCCTTCAAACCCGCCTCCTCCCCGTCCGACCGCTCGATCAGCTCGGCCTTCCAGCCGCGCTCCTCCGCGAAACGCAGGTACATGCGGAGGAGCATCTCCGCCCAGTCCTGCGACTCGGTGCCGCCGGCGCCCGCGTGAATCATGAGCCACGCGTTCTTCGCGTCCTCCGGGGTGCTCATCTTCACGGCGAGCTCCAGGGAGTCGGAGAACTCGCGCGCCACGCGGATCGCCTCCTTCGCGTCGGGCTCCGCCGGCTCCCCTTCTTTCAGGAGGTCGGCCAGCGTCTGGAGCTCGCCCGCGAGCTCGTCGAGGCGGTCCCCTGTCTCCAGGGTTTTTTCGTGGGTCCGGATGCTGCGATGGACTTCCTGGGCCTCCTCCGGGCGGGACCAGAAGTCGGGGGCGACGGTCTTCTCTCTCAGCTCCGCGAGCGCGCTCCGCGCGGCGTCGCGATCAAAGATAGCCCCGGAGCGCCGCGAGGCGATCCGAGGCGGCGGAAAGGGCGGACAGGAGGTCGTCGCGTTCGGTCATGAGAGGAAGGTATCAGGTATGAGCCATCCGCGGGTGACGGGAGCGTCGCCAGCGGACGAGGCCGAAGAGTAGCACGCCGATCGCGATCGCATCGGCGATGCCCGAGAACGCGAAGCCGTACCGCGTCCACGGCGTGCGCGCGGTGAAGAGGACGGCGCGGCCCCGGACCGTGCCGGTCGAGTCGGCCGGAAGCTCCGCGCGGATCCTTCCCTTCTCGTCCACGATGCCCGAGATCCCGGTGATCGCGGCGCGTAGCAGGTAACGCCCGTTCTCCACGGACCGCAGGACCGCGCCGGCGAAGTGCTGCGCCTGCGCCCCGCCGGCTCCGTACCAGGAGTCGTTGGAGATCGTGGCGAGAATCGTCGCGCCGTCCCGGACCTCCTTCCACGAGAGGAGCGGGTAGAGGATCTCGTAGCAGATCCCGGTTCCGATCGCCCACGGACCGGTCCCCGCGCTCCGGAGGACGCGCGGCTCTTCCGCCGCCGAGAACGCCCCGATCTCGGTCGAGACCTGGCGCACGAAGAAGAAGATCTTCGGAAGCGGCACGTATTCGCCGAAGGGGACGAGGTGGACCTTCCGGTACGGGGGGCCCATCCCATCCGGGCCCAGCAGACGGGCGGCGTTGTAGTAGCGGTCGTCTGCCTCGATCTCGACGTCGTTGAAGAGGATCGAGCACCCGCACGAATTCGCGATCGCCGTCAGGTCGCGCCGCAGCGTGGCGCTCGCCTCCCAGTAGACGGGAAACGCCGACTCCGGCACGGCGATCAGGTCGGGCTTCTCGGGAGCGGCCGCCGCCTCGCGGATCCGTTCCACGACCGCCACGTAGTTCTCGGCGCGCCGCTCCTCCGCGAGGCGTGCCACCTGGGGGATGTTCGGCTGCAGGAGTGCGACAAAGACGGTCCGGCCGGGCTCGCTCCGGGAGGCGAGGCGGATCGCACCCACCGCTCCGGCCGCGAGAACGAGCGCGGCCGCTGCAAAGAACGCGCGACGGCTCCGCCGCAGGATTCCCGCGGCGAGGAGCGTGGAGACGGTGACCACCAGGAAGCCGACGCCATAGGCGCCCCAGAGGGCGGCCGACTGCAGCCAGACCGGGTGGCGGTAGAGCGCCTGGGCCGTCAGGTTCCAGGGGAACCCGCGGTAGACGTTCGACCGCGCGTGCTCGGATGCAAGCCACAGCACCGGAAAGGCCGCAAGCCTCCACGCGGAGCGGGGCGGCGCGACCGCGACGACCGCCCACGCGACGACCGCCGGCCACTCCATGAGGATGAGCGACAGGAGAAAGACGGAGAGCACTCCCATCGGCGCCGGTTGGCCGCCGAAGCGGGTGACGACGAAGTAGATCCAGGGGATGGAGAGGCACCAGTACGTGATCCCGAAGAGGACGCCGGAGAGGAGTCCACGCCCGCGCTTCTCCTCGGTCGCGAGCGCCACGATCCACGGCACGAGGGCGAGCGGGGCCAGGACGGGCAGCTCGAACGGCGGAAATGCGAGGGCGAAGAGCGCGCCCGAGACGACGCCGGCGACGGACGTGCGCCAGCTTTCCTTCCGGACGGTCATCCCGAGCGCAGCGAGGGATCTGACCCCGAAGGGGTCATCCTGTGCGAAGCGAAGGATCTCTCACTCGTCCAGAAAGAGAT
>JBKPMI010000004.1:0-32724 GCA_046732075.1 Acidobacteriota bacterium
GGTGCCGTTCATCTCGCGTCCGGTCCCGCAGTCGAGCTACGACCAGGGCAAGAGCTGGCGCGAGTGGCTCGTCTCCGATCAACGCGAGGCGTCGGGACGGCCGGACGTCGCGGTGTTCACGTCGGACGTCCTCACGGCGCCCGTGAAGATCAGCGGCCAGCCGGTGGTCAATCTCGTCGCCTCGACGAGCGGCACCGACTCCGATTGGGTCGTCAAGGTGATCGACGTCTATCCGGACGAGGTCGCCGCGCAGCCCGCGATGGGCGGCTACCAGCTGATGGTCTCGGCCGACATCTTCCGCGGGCGCTACCGCGAAAGCCTGGAAACGCCGAAGCCGATCGCCGCGGGACAGCCCCTCCCGTACAAGTGGATGCTCCCGACCGCGAACCACGTCTTCCTGCCGGGCCACCGGATCATGGTGCAGGTGCAGTCGAGCTGGTTCCCGCTGTACGACCGCAACCCGCAGACGTTCGTGCCCAACATCTTCTTTGCGAAGCCCGCGGACTATCGGAAGGCGGTGCAGCGCGTCTACTCGACCAGCTTCATCGAGCTGCCGATCGTCACGTCGCCATGAGAGTCCGCATCGCTCTTGCACTCGCGCTCGCGGCCGGAGTCGCGGCCGCCGACGTCCGGGTCGTCTCCAGGTCCGAAGAGGTCCGGGCCTGCCGGCTCCTGGCGGACCTCTCGCCCTCCGAGCCCGAAGAGGTCGGCATCATGGCGATGAACGACCTGAAGAAACGGGCGCAGACGGCGGGAGGCGACACGCTCCTCGTCGCGGTGAAGCAGGGCCGGCTCGACGCTGCGAAGGCGTACCTCTGCGCAACGCGCGGGGCGGCAGAGTCGGCGCCGGCGCCCGCAACCGCGCCTGCCGCGACGCCTGCTCCGGCAACCGCGCGCGGCTCCCGTCCCGTCCTGCGTTACGTGCCGAAGCACGAGGACCTGAAGTACACGTTCGGTGGCGTCCCGCCCGCCGCCCACGTCGCGCCGGGCACCCGGATCGTTTCGTGGACCGAGGACTGCTACGACGGCGCGGTGACGAAGACCGGACAGCTGCCCACGAAGGTCCAGCTCCCGGGTCACGACAACCCGCAGACCGGACCGTTCTTCGTGGACGGAGCGGAGCCCGGCGACACGCTGGCGATCCGCATCGAGAAGCTCGAGCCGGCGCGCGACCACGGCATCTCCTCGTCGTTCCCGGGCTTCGGCGCGCTGAACGCCACCGACCGGACCGCGCTCCTGCACGCGGACCTGCCCGAGACCGTCTGGTTCTACCAGGTCGACCGCGCGAAGAACGTCCTGCGCACCCGGTCGACGGACGGCCGGCACTCCTGGGAGGTCCCGCTCGCTCCGTTTCTCGGATGCCTCGGCGTCTCGCCCGCGAACGGCGAGGCGCGTTCGACGGTCGTGCCCGACTCTTTCGGCGGAAACATGGACTGCCCCGAGGTGCGCGCCGGCAACACGATCTATCTCGGCGTCCGGGTCCCCGGGGCGCTGCTCTCGTTCGGCGACGGGCACTTCGGGATGGGCGACGGCGAGATCATCGGCACCGCGGTCGAAGGCGCCATGAACGTCGAGCTCACCGTAGAGCTCATCAAGGGGCGCGAGACGCCGTGGCCGCGGATCGAGAACGACGACTGGATGATGTCCGTCGGCGCCGGGCGCCCGCTCGAAGACGCCGCCCGCGTCGCCTTCAAGGACATGATCCAGTGGGTGCGCGAAAAGACCGGCGTCTCCGAGATGGACGCCTACCAGTTCGTCTCGCAGGCCGCGCGCGCCCCGGTCGTCCAAATCGTGGACCCGAACTACACCGTGCTGGTGAAGGTCGAGAAGAGCCGGCTGCCCGCCCGCTAGCGCTTTTCCGGCACGGAATCCGCAAAAGCCGGCGTCGGAGGTTCCGATGAACCGAGACGAAGTTACAGGCAAGGCGGAAAACGTGAAGGGTCGGATCAAAGAGGCCGCCGGCGTGATCACCGGCAACCGCGACCTCGAGTCCGAGGGCGCGGGCGAGCGGGCCGAAGGCGCGGTCCGCGATCAGGTCGGGAAGGCGCGCCGAAAGGTCGGCGAGGCGATCGAGGACATCGGGGAAGAGCTCAAGAAATAGCCCTCACGCATCCGCGCCGACGAAGGGGACAGACGCCTATTGCGAAAATAGATCTGTCCCCTTTTCCTTTTTCCCCTTTTCTCACGCGATCCGCGTCCGGATACTGACCTCGGACTTCAGCGTCCGGTGGACCGGACATTTCTCGGCGATCTCGACGAGGCGTCTCCGTTGTTCCTCGCTCAGGTCGCCCGTGACCTCGATCGCAACGTCGATCCGGTCGATGTGACCATCCTTCGTCTCGCACTCCTCGCAGTCGATCGCGTGGACGCGGGAGTGTCGCAGGCGGACGGTGACCGACTCGAGCGGCCACCTCTTCCGCCGGGCATAGAGCGAGACCGTCATGGACGTGCAGCTCCCGAGCGCCGCGAGAAGGAGATCGTAGGGAGTCGGCCCCGAATTCGTGCCGCCGGCCGCGACGGGCTCGTCGGAAGCCAGCCGGTGCCGGCCCACCGCGATTTCCTGCGCGAAACCGGCCGCGTATCCGCGGACGGTGACTTCACCCTCGCCCGAGTCGTGCGACGGGATTCTCTCCGAGCTCACGGTCGACCTCCCTTTCGATAACCGGGTCCCAGAAGCGGCCGCCCCGCCCGTTCCTCCGTGATGCGGCCGCCGTCCACGACGAGCCGCCCGTTGACCATCACGAACGGGATTCCTTCGCTGTAGTGCAGCGGGTCGGCGTACGTCGAGCGGTCGCGCACGGTCGCCGGGTCGAACGCCACCACGTCCGCGGCCATTCCGGGTCGGAGGATTCCCCGGTCCGGGAGGCCCATCCGCGACGCCGGGAGCGACGTCATCTTGCGGATTGCCTCCTCGAGCGGCAGGAGTTTCTCGTCCCGCACGTAGTGCCCGAGAATCCTCGACGCGGAGCCCCAAGCGCGCGGGTGCGACTTCTCCTTCGAGAGGATGCCGTCCTCGGCCTTGGCGCCGGAGTCGGTGCCCATCGAGACGAGCGGGTGGGCGAGCGCGGCGCGGACGTCCTCCTCGCTCATCGAGAACGTGACGCGGCCGATGTTGCCGCGGTCGGCGATTACGAGGTCGAGCAGCGCGTCGAGCGGGTCCTTGTTCTCTTCGCGCGAGATCTCCGCGATCGTCTTCCCCTCGAGGTGCTTCAGCGACGGGTCGAGCGTGCGGGTGATCAGAATCCGGGATCCCGGCTGATCGCTCCAGTCCGGGTTGTCCTTCGGGAAATCCGCGCGCACCCGGGCGCGCGTCGCGGCGTCCTGCAGCCGCGCGACCATCTTCTCGCGTCCCCCCTCGCGCACCCACAGGGGAAGGCTCGCGTCGAGAGCGTTGGAGCTCGCGGCCCACGGATAAATGTCCGCGGAGACGTCGAGTCCCTCCTGACGCGCCCGCTCGATCCGGCGCAGGACCGCCGGCATCCTTCCCCAGTTGCGCTTCCCGGCGGTCTTCAAGTGGTAGATCTGCGCCGGAATTCGCGCCTCGCGCGCGATCGAAAACACCTCGTCCAGGCTGGCGTCGATTCCGTCCCCCTCGTCGCGCTGGTGGGTGATGTACGTCCCGCCGTACCGCGCGGCCACCTTCGCGAGCGCGATGATTTCCCCGGTCGTCGCGAATCGATCGGGGACGTAGGCGAGCGACGTCGAGAGGCCAAACGCGCCCTCCTCCATCGCCTGCGCGACCGCAGCCTCCATGGCCCGAAGCTCCTCCGGCGTCGCGGCGCGCTCCCCCTCGCCGATCACGAGGTTCCGCACGCCTCCGGCGCCCACGAACGTCCCGAGATTGATGGCCGGCCGCGCGCGCGCGAACGCCTTCCAGTAGCCGGCGAGCGTGGTCCAGTCCGGCGTCACCCCGTAATGCGCCCAGGTCTCCTTTCCGTCAGCGATCATCCGGGCGTTCAACGGTGCGATCGACTGCCCTTCGCCGGTGATCTCGGTCGTGATCCCCTGCGTGATCTTGCTCGCCGCGCGGTTGTCGACGAGAACGTCGTATTCGGACTGGCCGAGCATGTCGATGAAGCCCGGAGCGACGACGAGCGCAGAGGCATCGATCCGCCGCTTCGCCCGCGCCTTCGACAGCTCGCCGATCGCCGCGACGCGGTCTCCGACGATGCCGACGTCGGCCCGGAACCACGGCGCTCCGGTGCCGTCGACCACGCGGCCGCCCGCGAAAACAACGTCGTAGGCGGCGGGCGGAAAGGAGTTCAGGGCCGCGATCACGAGCCCGATCCGGAGGAGACCGGCTGTCACTTCGCGCCGGTCGAGAAGACCAGGCCGTCCTTCATCACGAACGCAACGTGCTCGAGCGCCGATACGTCCCGGAGCGGATCGGCCTCCACCGCGACGACGTCCGCGTACGCGCCGGGCGCGATCACCCCGATCTCACCGGACATGTCCAGCATCTCGGCGGCTTTCGACGTGGCCGACTGGATCGCGGCCATCGGCGTCATCCCGAACTCCACCATCCGAGCGAACTCCCGCGCGATCGGCTCCGTCCACGAAAACCCGCCGACGTCCGTTCCGAACGCGATTTTGACCCCCGCCCGAATCGCCTTCCGGAGCGACGGCCCGTGCAGCTCCACGCGCTTCCGGTCGCGCTTCCCCGCGGGAGTGTCGGCCGGCGCCCAGTGGTCGTAGTAGACGCTCATCGTGGGACAGAGCCACGTGCCCTGCTTGACCATCTGCGCGACCGCCGCGTCGTCGAGCTCCAGGCCGTGCTCGATCGAGTCGCAGCCTCCGTCGAGCGCGCGATGCAGGCCGACGCCGTTGTAGGCGTGACACGCGACCTTCTTCCCCCAGCCGTGCGCCTCGTCCACGATCGCGCGGATCTCCTCGAGCGAGAGCGTCGGCTGCGAGAAGAGATTCCCCCGCTTGTCCAGCCACGACCGGTGCGTCATGTAGACCTTGATCCAGTCCGCTCCGTGATCGAGCTGCTCGCGGGCCGCCTTCCGCGCCTCGACCGGACCGTCCACGATCTGCGCTCCCTTCGGCACGTCGACCTCGGGCGCGTATCCCTCGAGGTTGTAGCCGCCGGTCGTCGAGATGGCGCGCGTGACGACGAACATCCGCGGCCCCGGGATGTAGCCGGCCTCGATCGCCTCCTTGATTCCGACGTCGCCGTATCCCGCGCCCTCCGTCTCGACGTCGCGGATCGTCGTGAACCCCTGCTCCAGCGCGCGCCTCGCCGACACGGCCGCGCGGGCCGCGCGAAACGCGAGCCCGTGCTTCAGGAGCTGCGCGTCATAGCCGCCCTCGGCGGGATCCTCTCCCTGGAGAAAGATGTGGGTGTGGCCGTCGATCAGGCCGGGCAACACGGTCGAGCGGGAGAGGTCGATGGCCTGAGCCCCAGCCGGGATCCTGGTGGACGCGGCGTCGCCCACCGCTTCGATCCGGTTGCCGCGGATCACGATCACCTGGTCCCGCCGCGGCGTCGCCGACCGGCCGTCGATCAACGTGCCCGCCCGGATGACGGTGACGGCCCCGGGCCGTGGCGCCGTCTGTGCCGAGGCGGACGTCGAGAGGACGACGGACAACCCCAGGGTGAGCGTCGCGGCACGGGTCGAAGAGAGCATCGGGATCCTCCTTTCGGTGCGGAAAGCGGATGCGACAGTCTCTCCCAGAAGCCCGTGATCCCGCGCAAATCGCGCGCCAGCCGGGTGATAGAGTCAACGCTTCCAATGGCGGTTTTCCTACGCTTGGATCAGCGGCCGCTCCTCCGCAGAGTCCCAGGAGAAACTCCCATGCAGTACGCACGGAACGTTCACTTCAAGGTCAAATCGGGAAGGGAGCGGGAGTTCACCGCTCTTTTCGAGAGCGAAGTGATGCCTCTCCTCCGGAAGCAACCGGGGTTCCGGGAGTCCTTCACGCTTTCCACCCCGCATTACGTGCTCGGCATCAACATCTGGGAGGATCAGAAGAGCGCGGACCGGTTTGACACGACGGTCTACCCGACGATCCTGGCCAAGCTGAACGGCGTGCTCGAAGGTACGCCAAAAGTCGATACGTACGACGTCACCTCCAGCAAACACTTCGCCTCGGTTCGGGCCTGGTAGAACCCGAATTCCAGCGCGTGCGCGCCACCTCCGCGGCTCCCCGCCGCGGCTTCCTCCCGGGAGCGCGACGCTGATACTCTCCGGCACTCTCCGACCGTTCCGGACAGTCGGGGCGAACTGATGCTCACCACGAAACTTGGCAACCGCTATGAGGTCGCGTCCGAGCTCGGACGCGGCGGCATGGGCGTCGTCTACCGCGCCCGCGATCCTCTTCTCAACCGCGAGGTGGCCGTCAAGGTCCTCGCGACCACCGAGCTCACGACGGAAATCGAGGAACGGTTTCAGCGTGAGGCGCAGATCGTCGCTCAGATGGATCACCCCGGCATCGTCCCCATCTACGACGTCGGGCGCCACGACGGCTCGCTCTACTTCGTCATGCCCCTCGTCGAGGGGACGAACCTCCGGCGCATCCTCTGGGAAGGGTCGCTGAAGCTCGGGGAAGTGCTCGACATTGCGATCCAGGTGGCGGACGCGCTCGAGTACAGCCACTCGCGCAACGTCGTCCACCGGGACATCAAGCCCGAGAACATCATGGTCCTCCGCGAGCCGGGGAGCTCGCCGCGGATCCGGGTCATGGACTTCGGTCTCGCGCACACGTCGACCGAGAATCGGCTCACCAAGACGGGAACTCTCGTCGGGACCGTTACGTATCTGTCGCCGGAGCAGGTTACTTCGCACGCCTTCGACGGCCGATCCGACATTTACTCGGTCGGGACCGTCCTCTACGAGTGCCTGACGGGCGAGGCGCCCTTCACGGGAGAGGTGCAGTCGGTCCTCTACCGGATCGTCCACGAGATTCCGCAGCCGCCGCGCGCGCTGGGCGCCGAGATCCGGGAAGAGCTGCAGGACATCATCCAGCAGTGCCTCGAAAAGGACCCGGCTCGCCGGCCTCAGAAGGCGGGTCAGCTCGCCGAGGCGCTTCGCCGCCACCGCTCGACCCTCCACAGCGACGAGTTCGCGGCGTCGGTCATCGGCACCGCGAGCCGGACTCTCCAGCGGCCTTCGGCCTCCGCGTTCATCGGACGCGAGAAGGAATTCGCGGAGCTTCAGCGCCGTCTGAACTCCGCAGTCTCGGGAGACTGCCAGTTCGCGGTGGTGGCGGGCGAGCCCGGCATCGGAAAGACGCGCCTCCTCGAGGAGCTGAAGAAGCTCGTCTTGATGCGGAAGATCCGGGTCCTCTACGGCCGTTTCGTCGAGCAAGACCAGGCGTTCTCGTACCAGGGGTTCTGCGAGCTCATCCAGGACTACTTCCGCTCCCGCGACCCCGGCAGCTCGGCGGCCGAGCGCCCCGACTTCTCCGACCTCGCGCCGGACCTGCTGTCGCTCTTCCCGCTCCTGACCGAGATCCCCGAGCTGCGCGCGGCGGCGAGCGGAGACTCCCGGATCTCGTCGCCCGCGACGGAGCGGAAGGCGGAAGACCGGATCCAGATCTTCGAGCTGCTCGCGCGGACGCTCACCCGGATGGCGGCGGGCAAGCCGCTGGTGCTCGTCCTGGAGAACCTGCACGCCGCGGAGGTGTCGATCGAAGGGCTGCAGTACGTGGTCCGGCGCCTCGGTCCGACGCCCACGCTCTTCGTGGGGAGCTACCGCCAGACGGAGGTCGACAAGCGCCACCCGCTCGCACGGATGCTCGACTCCTTCGCGGACGATCCCCGCTTCGTGTCGATCACGCTCGGGCCGCTCTCACCCACCGAGCATCGCGCGCTCGTGGAGTCGGTCGTGGGCGCGCCGAACCTCTCGGGCGAACTCGCGAAGCGGGTCTACGAGGCAACCGAAGGAAATCCCTTCTTCACCAAGGAGCTCCTGCGCTCCCTCATCGACTCCGGCGGGATCGCCCGCGACAACACGGGTGAGTGGTCGTTTTCGCAGGGGACGGGCATCTCTTCGGATGCGCTGCCGGCGACCATCCAGCAGGCCGTCGAGAAGAGAATCGAGCGGCTCCCCGAAGACCTTCGCGACCTCCTGTCGATCGCCTCGGTGCTCGGCAGGAGCTTCGAGTTCCGGGATCTCGAGGTTCTCGCGGAGGGCCAGAAAGTCGAGGACTCGATCGACCGGCTCGTCCGCGAGGGTGTCTTCGAGGAGGAGCGCGAGTCCCGCGGCGACCGCCTCGCGTTCTCGAGCGGCATCGTTCGCGACGTCCTCTACGGCGCGCTCTCACGCCGCAAGCGCCGGTCGCTCCACCGCAAGTACGCGGAGCTTCTCGAGCAGCGATATGCCGGGCGCCTCGAGCGGATCTACCCCGAGCTGCTCCATCACTTCTCTCAGGCCGACGTCCCCGAGAAAACCGTCGAGTACGGGCTGAAACTCGCGCGGCGATCGCTGGACGCGTTCAGCGGGGACGACGCCACCCGCGCCGCAAAGACGGCTCTCGAGTACCTCGAGGACGAGGAGTGGAGCGGCGACCGATCCCTCGAGGGGGACGCGCGCCTCCTCCTCGCGGAAGCGCAGAGGATCGCGGGCAACCCGGACGGAGCCCTGCGCGAGGCGGAGGGCGCCGTGCGTCTCTTCGAGAAGGAGCGGCAGCCGGCAAAGGCCGTCGCCGGAATCCTCTTCGCCGCCGAGACCGCCTGGCAGGCGAGGCGCACGGAGGAGACACGCCGGTGGGCCGAGCGCGGCGTGGAAGTCGCCCGCGCCGCCGAGGACACCGAGCCGCTCCCGAAGCTCCTCTCGCTCGCGGCGACGGTCGCCAACCTCCGCGGCGAATACGCGAAGGCCGCGGCGTACATGGCCGAGATCGAGCGGCTGACGCCGCGCGAAAAAACGGCCGAGGAGGTCGTCCCGAGCGGCGGCAACCTCGTCGTCGCGCTGTCCAATCCGATCGCCTCGATCGAGCCGGGCGACTACGAGACGACCGAGGAGCACGAGGTCGTCGCCAACGTCTTCGAGACCCTCGTCACCACGGATCCGCAGGGGGGCCTCATCCCGCTGCTGGCCGAGAGCTGGTCTCTCGAGGATGGAGGTCGGACCTTCCGCTTGCGCCTCCGCAAGCAGGCCGCGTTCTCCGACGGCGTGCCGCTGACCGCACCCTCCGTGAAACGGTCCTTCGAGCGCTCGATCCGGCTCTCGCGGCAGGCGACGCCCGCGGCGTTCGCCGCGATCGCGGGGGTCGACGAATTCCTCGACGGGCGCGCGGACTCCGTCGCGGGCATCACGGTCGTTTCGGATTCGGAGGTCGAGATCCGGCTGCACGACGCGCTGCCGGTCTATCCCGCGTTCCTGACGGACGGCCGCACGTCGATCGCCGCGGCGACCCCGGGCGACGGCGGTAAAGAAGCCATCCGCGGAACCGGGCCCTTCGTCGTCACCTCGCACGCGGCGGACCGAGCGGTGCTCGACAAGAACCCGACCTACTGGAAGGACGCGCCGGCCCGCCTCGATCGGATCGAGTTCCGCGCGTCGCTGCCGGCCGCCGCCATCGCGGCCGGGCTCAAGTCCGGCGAGTACGACGTGGCGCGAGACCTTCTTCCCCAGGACCGCGAGGCGATCCTCCGCGATCCGCGCTTCCGGTCGGGTCTCGTCGAGACGCCCAAGAAAAACACCTATTTCGCGGTTTTCAGCCGCTCCGGCGCCGCCGCGGAGAACCCGACTCTTCGTCGCGCGCTCTCCGACGCAGCGCGCGCCCGCGACTTCGTCTGGGGGACGCTCGGACGGTTTGCCCTTCCGGCGACCGGGATCATCCCGCCCGGGATCCTCGGCCACGACCCGGGACGCCGGCTGCCGCACGCGTCCCGCGAGAAGGCCGCGGAGCTCGTGCGCTCCGCGGGCCTGCCGCTGCCGGTCCGCCTCCGCGCGTCGGTGCATCCCATCCTGCGGGACCAGTACGGCGCGCTCACGACGTCGCTCCTCTCGAGCTGGGCCGAGCTCGGCGTGGAGGTCACCGTCGGCACGAGGAACATGTCCGAGTACCTGGACTCCTGGAACGAGCCGGAGGGTTTCGACTTCTTCCTCGGCCGCTGGATCGCGGACTACGAAGATCCGGACAACTTCACGTTCACGCTCTTCCACTCGGGCAACGGCCGGCTGCGGCGCTACTTCTCGTCTCCGGAGTCGGACGCGATCCTGGAAGAGGCCCGTCGCGAGAGCCGTCCCGGCGCGAGAGAGAGCCTCTACCGCAAGTTCGAGAACTCCCTCCTCGACTCCGCGTTCCTGATCCCGCTCTTCCACGACGTGGACTACCGCATCGCCGCCCCGACCGTCCGCGGCATCGTTCTCCGGAGCACCGCCCCGTTCATCAACTACAACGAGGTGGGGAAAGCGGCGACGGCTTCGGCCACCCCGGCGCCGGCGCGCGCGGCCGGCGGCATCGTGCAGGTTCCCATCGCGGGCGTAGTACGGAGCCTCGACGTATCCCTGACCGAGACCGTCGAGCAGGGCGAGGTCCTGCCCAGCATTTTCGAGGGACTCCTCCGCGAGACCGAGGGAGCGCAGGTCGTCCCGTGGCTGGCGTCGGAGGTCACCGTCGAAAACGACGGTCTCCGATATCGCTTCCGGCTTCGGCCAGGCATCCGCTTTCACGACGGCCGCCGGCTCACGGCGCGCGACGTGCGCTACACGTTCGAACGGCTCCTCTTGAACCGGGACAGCGGGCGGCGCTGGGCGCTCGCTCCGATCCGGGGGGCCAAGGCACTTCTCGACGGCGAGGCCGCCACTCTCGACGGATTCCACATCGTCTCGCCGACGGAGTTCACGATCGAGCTCGAGAGACCCATCTCCTTTTTCCCGGTTCTGATCTCGGACCACGTTGCGTCGATCGTTCCGGAAGGGACGACGCACTTCGGCAGCAGCTGGCGGGACGGCGCCGTCGGGACGGGGCCGTTCCGCGTGGTCAACTTCGAGCCGAGCCGCCGCCTCGAGCTCGAGCGGAACCCCCACTACTGGCGAGAGGGCTACCCCAGGAGCGAGGGCATCGTGTTCCGTTTCGGTGTTCAGCCCGAAGAGATGCGGTCCGAGTTCCTGGCCGGCCGTTTCTCGGTGGCTTCCGATCTCCTGCCGCGGGACGCGGAAGCTCTGCGGCAGGACCGCCGCTACGCCTCGGGCTACAAGGAGTCCCCCCGACTCTCGACGTACTTCGTGGCGTTTAACATTCACCGGCCGGCGTTCGCCGACCGCGAGGTCCGCCTGAGCTTCCGACGGGCCGTGGACGTCGCGGCTCTCGTCCGCCGGACGCTCGGCCGCCTCGCGATCCCCGCGAGCGGCCTCATCCCGCCAGGTCTGCTGGGGTACGCGCAGGCCGCGGAGCGGTCGACCGACAGCATTCCGCTGCGTCCGGCGGAGCAGAAGTCGTCGGACAAGACCATTTCCCGCGAGACGCTCGAGGTCACGGCCCTCATCCACCCGTCCTTCGAGGGGGAATACGTCGCGCTTTTCAAGGAGCTGAACGAGATCTTCCGCGAGATGGGCTTCCTGATTCGTCCCGTGAACAGGACGATGGCCGAGTACGTCGAGATCCGGAAGAACCACGACACGGACCTCGTCATCGGCCGCTGGGCTTCGGACTACCCGGACGCGGACACGTTCGTGTACGGCGTCATGCAGACCGAAGAGGGATTCATGGGTCGGTACTGCGGCCTGCGTGAGATCGATCAGCTAGCCGAGCGCGGGCGGGCGGAGATGGACCCGCGGATCCGGCACTCCATTTACCGCCAGGTCGAAGAGGTGATCGCGCGCGAAGCTCTCCTCGTGACGCTCTTCCACGAACAGGTCTACCGCTTCGTGCAGCCCGACGTCGAAGGGCTATCGCTCGGGTTTTCCCTCCCTACCGTCGCCTACGACAAGCTCTCGGTCCGGCGATAGGCACCGGCGCCCCGGTTTCACTTCCGTTCGAAAAGTTCGCCCTGCAAGGCCAGCTGACCGGAGCGACCCGGCACTTCTCCCTGGACGACGTCGTGCTCCGGCAGGCCGCCGGTCGGCAGCGAGCGCCAGAGGTCTTCGATGGAAACGAGGTCGTAGCCCTGCCGTTGCCAGCCCGACAGAAGTCGCTCGAAAGTCGGCAGCCACATCATCCCTTCGAGCTCGGCGTGCAGAGTGTAGACGTGGTGCCCGGAAAGAGACGCGGTCCGCGAGAGAACTTCTTGGTGCACATTGGTCGGCGCGAGATTGTCGCGCCCGACCAGCTCGTCCAGGGTCGGTAACGAGGTCGGCAGCTGCGGCACCCGACCCACCTGCCCGCCGATCACGGGCAGAAACGGGCAGCTTCCGCGCACGTCCGAAGCGTGGGTGAACCCGAACTCCTCCTCCAGCCTGTAGGCGTGGACATTCATCTGCCAGCCGGCGGCACCGTGGGTCCTCGGCGGCACCCCGAAGATCTCGGTGAACCGCCGGATCGCCTTGCTCAGTTCAGCGCGCGTCCACGCCTGGTCCCGGGCGGAGACATTGTCCTGCCACCGGACGTGGTCGTAACTATGGATCCCGACCTCGAACCCGGCATCGCGGACGCTCCGCAGGGTGTCTGCGCACGAACGGCCGATGTCCGGCCCCGGCAGGAGCGTGCCGTATAGAAGAGTGCGAATGCCGTAGTGCTCGACCGCCGACGTGCGGGTAACTTTGCTCACGAAACCCGGCCGGAACAGGCGGCGGATGGCGCGACCGGTGTGATCCGCTCCCAACGAAAAGAGAAACGTCGCGCCCGCGGCGTGACCCTTCAGAACGTCACGAAGACGGGGCACACCTTCGCGCGTGCCGCGGTAGGTATCGACGTCAACCTTCAGCGCGAGCTTCACGCCCGGGCGCTACTCAACCGGCGACGAGCTCGCGGGCCTCGGCGACGCGTGTGCGGTAGGCGTCGAAGATGCACCGCAGCGCGTCCTCCATGTTCACGTGCGGATTCCAATCGAGATCCCGCATCGTGTTGTCGATCTTCGGCACGCGGTTCTGGACGTCCTGGTAACCGGCGCCGTAGTACTCGCGCGAGGTCATCTCCACGAGTTCGACCGAGGCCGCGTTTTCGCTGTACTCGGGATACCTGGCGGCGAGCTTCAGCATCATCCCGGCCACCTGGCGGACCGAGACGTTGTTGGCCGGATTCCCGATGTTGTAGATCTGCCCCCTCGTTCTGTTGTCCCTGTTTTCGACGATCCTCATGAGAGCGTCGATGCCGTCGGAGATGTAGGTGAAAGTGCGCTTCTGGTGACCCCCGTCCACCAGCGTGATCGGCTCCCCGCGCACGATGTGACCCAGGAACTGCGTGATCACGCGCGAGCTGCCTTCCTTCGCGGTCGAGATGTTGTCGAGGCCCGCACCGATCCAGTTGAAAGGCCGGAACAGCGTGTAGTCGAGATCCTCCATCTGGCCATAGGCGTGGATGACACGATCCATGAGCTGCTTGGAGCAGGCGTAGATCCAGCGCGGTTTGTTGATCGGCCCGTAGATCATCTCGGAGGCGTACGGATCGAACTCGGCCTCCCGGCACATGCCATAGACCTCGGAGCTCGACGGAAACAACAGGCGTTTCTTGTGCTTCACGCAGGCGCGCACGATCGGAAGATTGGCCTCGAAGTCGAGCTCGAAGACGCGCAAGGGCTGCTGAACGTAGCTGACGGGCGTGGCGATGGCCACCAACGGCATCACCACGTCGCACTTACGGATGTGGTACTCCATCCATTCCTTGTTGATGGTGATGTCGCCTTCGAAGAAGTGGAACCGGGGGCTACCGAGCAGGTCGGCCACGCGGTCGGAAGCGACGTCCATCCCGAAGACGTGCCAGTCGGTCGTGTCCATGATGCGCTTGGACAGGTGATTGCCAATGAAACCGTTGACCCCGAGGATCAGTACCTTTTTCATGGAAGCCCTTCCACGAGCGCCAGAAGACCACCGTGCTCGGCGCTCAGAGTTTTCGCGTCGAGAGCTCTGCCGTTCAGTTCCGCGTCGAGGACCCTCAGAAGACCGCCATCACCGCAGCGCGCGACCAGGCCGTCGTCCGCGACCATGAGCGCCGGCGTGCCGGGCTCGCTCATGTTCCGCATGCGAGTGCGCCAGACCACCAGCATCCCCGCCGAGGTATTGCAAAACGCGCCGGGATACGGCCGTGTCACCGCACGGACCAGGTTGTGGATCTCCCGGGCGGATCGCTTCCAGGCGATGGCCCCGTCTGCAGGTCTGCGGCCCCCGAAATAGGAACCCTTCGAGAGGTCCTGCGGGCGGAGCTTCGCTGTGCCGGCCACGAGCGCCGGTAGACTGCGGTGAAGCGTCAGCTCCGCCGCCACGGTGACCTTCTCGAACACTTCTCGCGCGGTGTCGTCGGGAAGGATCGGAACCGCGATCTGGTCGACGATGTCGCCGGCGTCCGGCTTTTCGGTCATCGCGTGAAGCGTCGCGCCGGTCTCGGCCTCGCCGTTGATGATTGCCCAGTTGATCGGGACCCGGCCGCGATACTTCGGCAGCAGAGAGCCGTGCATGTTGTAGGCGCCGCGGCGCGCCGACTTCAGGAGCGGCGTTCTCAACATCTGCCGGTAATAGAACGAGAACAGAAAGTCGGGCTCGCAGGCGCGCACGAGCGCGAGCACCTCCTCCGAGTTCGGGTCTGCCGGGGTCACCGTCGGCACGCCGAACTCGAGCGCGCGATTTCGAACACTTTCGAACCACACGTTCTCGCCGGGGCTGTCCTCGTGGGTCAGCACCAGCTTCACGTCGACATCCTGCGCCAGCAGAACGGAGAGGCAGCGCACGCCGACGTTGTGGTACGCGAAGACCACGGCGCTCGTCACTCCGGGCCGTCCTTCGTCTCCAGGATCGCGGCGATCACGTAACGCGGGCGCTGACGGACTTCCTGGTAGATACGGCCGATGTACTCGCCGAGCAAGCCGATGCCGAACAGGGCCACGCCGATGAAGAAGAAGGCCACACCGAACAACGTGAACAGTCCGCCCTCTTCCGGACCGACGATCAGGCGCCGGGCGGCGAGGATCACGACCAGCAGGGCGGACGCCAGCGACACCACCATCCCCAGCATCGAGAACAGTTGCAGAGGCACAACGGAGAATCCGGTCATCAGGTCGAAGTTCAGACGGATCAACCCATAGGGCGAATACTTGGATTTGCCGGCAGCGCGCTCTTCGTGCCTCACGACAACTTCGGTCGGACGCTGAGCAAAGGAATACGCCAGCGCTGGAATGAACGTGTTCATTTCGTGGCACTGGTTGACGGTATTCACCACGCGGCGACTGTAAGCACGCAACATGCTGCCCTGATCGGTCATCCGGATGCGGGTAAGGCGTTCGCGAAGCCAGTTGGTCGCGCGCGAGGCGGCGCGCCGCCACAACCTGTCGCCTCGCTTCTCGCGAATGGAGCCGACGTAGTCGTAGCCCTCGTCCATCTTGGCGAGCAGTTTGCCCGCTTCTTCCGGCGGGTTCTGCAGATCCGCGTCCAGCGTCACCACGCGCTGACCGCGCACATGAGCGAATCCGGCCAGGATTGCCCGGTGCTGACCGAAGTTGCCGCTGAGAACGATCACGCGCGTCGCGTCGGGCCGTTTCGCATGCTGGTCGGCGAGCATCGCCGCGGAGCGGTCGCCCGAGCCGTCGTCGACGAAGACGACTTCGTAGGGTGTCTTCAGGGCATCGAGCGCGGGGTACAGACGAGCAAACAGCGTCGGGAGCGAGGCTTCCTCGTTGTAGACCGGAATGACGACGGAGACGTCGGGCTTCGTCATGGAGCGAGCACGGGTGCGAGAACCTTCGAAGACACGGCGCAGACGCGCTCGACGTCCGCGGTCGTCATCGCGGGGAACAGCGGTAGCGTCACGGTCGACCGACCGATCTCTTCTGCCACCGGATACTGGCCCTTCCGAAGACCGAGCGAGCGGTAGAGCGCGAACAGGTGCATGGCCGGGTAGTGCACCCCGACTCCGACCCCCTCTGCTTTCATGCGCTCGATGAATTCGCCACGCGTGATCTTCATGCGGTCCAGCGGAAGCAGAGGCTGGAACATGTGCCAGTTCGTCTGTTCGAAGTCCGCCGGGGGAAGCTCGCATCCGAGATCGCGGTTCCAATGCTCGAAGTAATGCTTCGCCAGAGCGCGGCGCCTGGCGTTGAATCCGCCCAGCTTCGGCAGCTGATGCAGTCCGATCACGGCAGCGATGTCGGTCAGATTGAACTTCCCTCCCCGCACGTCGACGTCCATGCCGCCGTCGGGGAAGCGGGTGATCCCCTGCAGGCGCAGCTTCTCGAGCAGCCGAGCCTCTTCCCCGGTGTTCATGACGAGACAGCCGCCTTCGGCAGTGGTGAGGTTCTTGTTGGCCTGAAAGCTGATTGCCACGAGATCACCGAAGCTCCCGATCTCGCGACCCTTCCAGCTCGCTCCCATGGACTGCGCCGCGTCCTCGATCACGCGCAAGGCGTGCCTGCCGGCGAAGTCGTAGAGCCGATCTCGGTCCACGGGCAGTCCGGCGAGGTCCACCGGAATGACAGCGCGGGTTCTCTTTGTAACCGCGGACTCGACCCGGTCGAGGTCGATGTTGCGCGTGGCGCGGTCGGCGTCCACGAAGACCGGTGTGGCGCCCACCTCGAGAATCGCGTTGGCGGTTCCGACCCAGGACATCGGTGTCGTGATGACTTCGTCGCCCGGCCCGACTCCGCACAGGCGCAGCGCCAGCTCCAGCGCCGCGGTGGCGGAGTTGAGCACCCGCACGGGCCGGCCGCCGTAGCGCTCCGACAACGCCGCTTCGAATTCCTTGACCCTGGGCCCGCTGGTGATCCAGCCCGAGCGAAGAACTTCGCCGACCGCCTGGATGGTGCCCTCGTCGATCGAGGGCCGGGTGAAGGGGAGAAAATCCATGTCAATCAGCGACGTCGAGATATCCGCTCGGGCCCTCCGATATCGGTCGCGTTCATGGTTTCCGAACCACGATGCGACCCGTCGTCTCGTCGATGATCTGCATCGGCAGCCCGAGGTGCCGGAGGGAAACGAAACCCGCGGGATTCGTCACGGCAACCCCCTGCGGCAGCTCGCGCCAGAGACGCGCGAAGGCCGGCAGATCGTGTATCCACTTCTGCGGCTCGTCCCGCTCGCCCATATCGAACTCGTTCACGTAACCCACCAGCGTCACAGTGCGCTTCAGGTAGAAAGGCAGAGTCTGGTCGTAGTAACTGACCGCGAAGAGAGGCGTGTCGGGTCGGATCATCGGACGCAGCTTTCGGGCCAGCGCGGCGCTGGACAGGAGCGGCGAGTAGCTTTGATAGCCCAGAGTCGTGGCGTTCAGAAACAGCAACGAGCCGACTGCCAGCAGCAGGACGGATTGCAGCTTGCGATGGGCTGCCGCAGCGCGCGCGGCTGCCACACCCATCAGCCCGAAAACCAGTGAGCCTGCGATGGCCCAGTTTGAAAACGTCCGATTCGTCAGCGGCGTGAGGCTCTCGCCGGTGCGGCCGAAGACGAAAAACCCGAGAGCGACGGCGCCCATGAAAACGGCGATGACGATGGCGTGGCGGCGCATCAGGTCGGGTTTCCCCGTGGCCAGCACCTGCGCCAGCAGAAGCGCGATCGCCGGGAATATCGGAAGGATGTAAGTGGGCAGTTTGGAGCCCGAAATGCTGAAGAAGGCGAAGATGAACGCCGACCAGATCAACAGAAAGCGGTTGGTCTGGAACTGCGTGGCGTCGGGACGCCAGCCGCGCTGGACGACCTGCGGCAGCAGCGTGGTCCAGGGCAGCAAACCCGCTACCAGCAGCGGAAGGAAGTAGTACCAGGCCCCGGCGCGATGATGCTGGGTGGTCAGGAAGCGGTCGAGATGCTCGTGGATGAAATAGAAGTCTGCCCATTCGGGATTCCGGCGCGCCACGAGCACGTGCCAGGGCACCGCCAGCATCGCGAAGATCGGCAGGCCGGAATACCACCTCAGGCGCGCCCACGGGCGCCAATCCCGACAGATCGCGCTGTAGAGGATCAGTGCCGCTCCGGGCAAGACCACCCCCATGAGCCCCTTGGTGAGCACTGCACCGGCCAACGCCCCCCACATGATCCAGATCCAGAGGCGTGTTTCGCCGTCGGTGGCGCCATCCTGCTGGGCACGCAGAAATCCGCAGAGCGCCAGGGTCATGAAGAAGGTCACACCCATGTCGAGCGTCACGAGGTGGCTCATGCCGAGGATCCACACCATGCTGGCGCACGTGATGCCGGCATAGTCCGCGGTTCGGGCGCCCCAGAGGCGGAGCGCCGTGAGGTAAATCAGGATCACGGTCGCAAAACCGCATAACCCGACCCAGAGACGGGCGACGAATGCCGACTGGCCAAAAGCTGTGAATGCCACCGCGGTGGCCCAGTACTGGAGCGGCGGCTTCTCGAAATACTTGATGCCGTTCAAGCGCGGTGTCACCCAGTCGCCGGTCGAGGCCATTTCGCGCGAGATTTCGGAGTAACGGCCTTCGTCCGGATGCGTGAGGTCGCGGTAGCCCAGGCCCCCGAACCAGAGGGAAGCCGCCAGGACGAGCCAGAGAAGCCGGTGCCTGGAGCGGACGCTTGCCGGCCAGGTTGCAGCTGGCGCCCCGTCTTCGGAGTTCGGTGGGATTCGAGAGGAATAGGTCGCCGGTCGATTTGATCCCCGGACCCCCGGGCTCGGCGCTCCGAGCGCCTGGCGATCGAATCGAACGGAGCGGCACGGTTGCGGACTCGCGGGAAGGGTCGCCACTGACGCCGACGGCATGCTCTCTTGCTTGGATACCGCCGGACGAGAAATCCTTCGCATCCACTCGCCTTCGCTGCGCAGCTCCCCGCCCGTACGGAACGCGCACCCGAAAGCGGTTCCTTCCTGCGATGGCCCTACTCCGGTGTCGATTCGGAGCGCACCGAAGCCGGCGCTCTTCACCCCGATTTAACGCTCGCTTCAAGGCCAGTTTTCGCCCGGCGGGTGAAGTGCTCCGCGAAACAAGGAGGACCCCATGCAGTCGAGTCGGATTCACTCGAGAACCATCCGGCGAGCGCTCGCCGCGGCGGCGATCGCGCTCCTCGCGGTCGCACGGTCGGGTCGGGCGCAGATCACTCCCGCGGAGGGCTACACGCCACCGAACGACGACCCCTCGGTCAAGGTCGGAGGCACGGTCTTCGCGGATTACACCTACCTGGACAAGCCGGAGGCAAAGGACGCCGAAGGAAACTCGATCCACTCGAACGCGTTCAACCTCGGCCGCGCTTACTTGAACATCACGGGTCAGCTCCACCACCTCTTCGCGTTCCGCATCACTCCGGACGTCACGCGGGAAACGGGCACCGGCAGCTCGCTGAACGGCAGCTACACCTACCGGCTCAAGTACGCCTACGGACAGCTCAACCTGGATGACTGGCTCCCGCACGGGACGTGGCTGCGCTTCGGCGTACAGCAGACGCCGTACGTCG
Source organism: Acidobacteriota bacterium (assembly GCA_046732075.1). Taxonomy (GTDB): domain Bacteria; phylum Acidobacteriota; class Thermoanaerobaculia; order UBA5066; family Gp7-AA6; genus Gp7-AA6. The sequence continues at coordinate 19,434 of JBKPMI010000004.1, forward strand.
ACTTCCACGAGGGCATCTACCGCTACCGGTTCCAGGGCCAGATCTTCGTGGAGCGCGAGGGGTTCCTCGTCTCCTCCGACCTGGGCCTCTCGACCCGTTTCGCGTTCCCGTCGAACTATGGCGACATCCACGTCGGCGTCTACAACGGCGAGGGCTACAACCGTTCCGAGGCGAACGACCAGAAGGCGTTCCAGATCCGGGGTACCGTCCGGCCGGCGCCGGGCGTTCCGGTGCTCCGGGGCCTGCGTCTCTCGGCCTTCTGGGACGGTGACCACTACATCCGCGACGCGAAGAAGGACCGCTTCGTCGGCTCGCTGTTCTTCGAGCACCCGTTCGTCAACGTCGGAGTCGACTACATCCAGGCCAAGGACCAGACGCTGACGACGACGACCGAGATCGAGGCGAAGGGGTGGTCGGCGTGGATCACCCCCCGGACCCCGATCGGCATCGAAGGTCTCTTCCGCTACGACCAGCTGGAGCCGGATGACCGGAACGACTCGAAGAAGAAGCGGTTCATCGGCGGAGTCTCCTACTGGTTCAACTTCTTCAAGCCCGGGGTCACGGCGGCCGTCCTGGCCGACTACGAGAACGTGAAGTACGACCGATTCACGCCGGCCCGCGCGACCGAAAAGCGCTACGCGCTCCACATGCTGGTGAACTTCTAGCCGCTGCCGCACGGACAAGTTTCACAGCAACTTCACAGGGTTCTTACACGCGGACTTAACACTCGAACACGAGGTGAAGACGATGAAGATCTCGAGATTGCTGCTGACGGCGGGCCTGCTCGCCGCGATCGCTTTGCCCGCCTCCGCGCAGGCCGTCCGGATCAATGGCGCCGGCGCGACGTTCCCCTATCCCATCTACTCGAAGTGGTTTTCGGAGTACAACAAGCTCCACCCCGACGTGCAGATCAACTACCAGTCGATCGGGTCGGGCGGCGGCATCCGGCAGCTCTCGAACCAGACCGTCTTCTTCGGCGCCACCGACGGCCCGATGACTAAGGACCAGATGCTCGCGGCGGCCGGCAAAGTCCTCCACCTCCCGACGGTCCTCGGTGCGGTAGTCCCCGTTTACAACATCCCGGGTGTCGACGCCGAACTGAAATTCACGGGGCCCGTCCTCGCCGACATCTTCATGGGCAAGGTGACGAAGTGGAACGATCCGGCGATCGCGGGTCTGAATCCGGGCGTCAAGCTCCCCGGCAGCGAGATCACGGTCGTGCACCGCTCCGACGGCTCCGGCACCACGTACATATTCGCGGACTACCTGGGGAAGGTCTCGGCCGACTGGAAGAAGACGGTTGGAATCGCGACTTCGCTCAACTGGCCGACGGGCGTCGGCGCCAAGGGCAACGAGGGCGTCGCCGGTCTCGTCAAGCAGACGCCGGCGGCGATCGGATACGTCGAGCTCATCTACGCCCTTCAGAACAAGATCGACTTCGGGTCGGTCCAGAACGCGGCGAACGAGTTCGTCCGGGCGTCGCTCGACTCCGTCACGAAGGCGGCCGCCGCGACGAAGGGCAGGATGCCGCCGGATTTCCGGGTCTCCATCACCAACGCGCCGGGCGCGGGGGTTTATCCCATCTCGTCATTCACCTGGCTGCTCTTCTACGAGAGCCCGAAGGACAAGCGCGCCGCGCGGACCATGACCGACTTCATGCGGTGGGCGCTCCAGGACGGGCAGAAGTACTGCGCCGCTCTTGGATACGCGCCGCTTCCGGCGGAGGTCGTCGCCCTGGAGATGGAGGCTTTGAAGAAGATCCGGATCTAGTTGCGTTTCGAGAACACGATGATTCAGGGCCCTGGTTTTAAAAATTCTGTCCGCCGGTCGCGCAGCGACCGCCGCGGACCAGACGCCCTTTTTCGCCGGGCGACCGGCGCGGTCGCGACCGTGGTCATCCTGCTCGCGGCGGCAATCGCGTTCGAGCTCCTTCGCCTCTCCCGGCTTTCGATCGAGAAGTTCGGGCTCAAGTTCTGGACCGGGAAGATCTGGGACCCGGTCTCCGGAGAGTTCGGAGCGTCTCCCTTCCTCTGGGGAACGCTCTACTCGTCGATCCTGGCTCTCCTCGTGGCGGGCCCGATCGCGATCGGCATTGCCGTGTTCCTCTCGGAGCTGGCCCCGGGCGGGTGGCGGCGGCCGCTCTCGTTCCTGACCGAGCTCCTCGCGGCGATTCCCTCCATCGTCTACGGTTTGTGGGGGGTCTTCGTGCTGGTCCCGCTGATCCGGAAGCTCGAGACCGGGATGCCGGAGTCGCTCCGGAAGCTGCCGATCTTCTCGGGCCCTCCGGTCGGGGTGGGCATGCTCGCCGCCGCGGCGATCCTCGCGATCATGGTCATTCCCTTCTCCTCCGCGGTCGCCCGCGAGGTGCTGCGCGCCGTCCCCGCCTCGCAGCGGGAAGCCGCGTACGCCCTGGGCGCCACCCGGTTCGAGGCGATCCGCGCCGTGCTCTTCCACGGGCGGACCGGCGTCATCGGCGCGCTGCTCTTGGGATTCGGGCGCGCGCTCGGCGAGACCATGGCCGTGACGATGGTCATCGGGAACAACCCGAAGGCATCGCTCTCGCTCTTCGCGCCGCAGCACACGATGGCCGCGGTCCTCGCCAACGAGTTCACCGAGGCCGCCGACGACCTCTACCTCGCGGCGCTCGTCGAGATCGGCCTCGTGCTCTTCGTCGTGACGCTCGTCGTGAACGCCCTTTCCCGACTTCTCATCTGGAGCCTCGAGCGCGGATCGCGGCGGATTCCGCCGGTCGCGGCGCCGGAAGCGGTAAGCGGAGCGGAAGCCGCGTGAGCCGCAGTACCCGCCGTCGCGCCGTGTCCGCCCTGTTCTCGGCGGCGTGCGCCGCGTCCGTCATCTTCGCGCTGGTCCCGCTCGCGTTGATCCTCTTCTACCTGCTCCAGAAGGGCATCGGAGCCCTCGAGTGGGGCTTCCTCTTCCACAATCCGAAGCCGGTCGGAGAGACGGGCGGCGGTTTCGCAAACGCCATCGTCGGGACGCTCGTGCTGATCGGACTCGCGTCCCTCTTCGCCGTCCCGATCGGCGTAATCGCCGGACTCTACGTCGCCGAGTACCGCGGCTCGCGGTTCGCGACGCTCGTACGCTTCGCGGCGGATGCGCTGAACGGCGTTCCGTCGATCGTGGTCGGCATCTTCGCCTATAGCGTCGCCGTGATGCCGGTCCGCCGTTTCTCGGCGATCGCGGGCGGATTCGCTCTCGGCGTCATGATGATCCCGATCATCGCGCGGACGACCGAGGAGCTGCTGCGCCTCGTTCCGGAGTCGCTGCGCGACGGGGCGCTCGCGCTCGGCGCGACCCGGTCGCGGGCGGCGTGGAGCGTCGTTCTGCCGGCGGCGCTGCCGGGGATTCTGACCGGAATCCTGGTGGCGGTGGCGCGTATCGCCGGCGAGACCGCCCCGCTCCTCTTTACCGCGTTCGGAAACCGGTTCTTCTCCACGCGGCTGGACCAGCCGATCGCCGCGCTGACCGTGCAGATCTACACTTACGCCGTCTCGCCCTACGAGGACTGGCACCGGCAGGCCTGGGCGGGCGCGTTTCTTCTCGTGGTGGTGGTGTTCGTGCTCTCCGTCGCGGCGCGACTGGCGACCCGGCGCCTCGAGAGGATGCACGGATGACGACGGAGACGATGACCATGCCCGAGACGATGAACATCGCGGCGCCCCGGCCGACTCCCCCGGTTCGGGCAACGGGGCCGGCGTCCGTCGGGTCGGAGGTCGTTCGCGTCCAGACCGTGGGCCTCGACTTCTTCTACGGGAAGACCCAGGCGCTCTTCGACGTCTCGCTCGCGGTGCCCGAGAAGTCGGTCACCGCGCTCATCGGGCCCTCCGGTTGCGGAAAGTCGACCTTCCTGCGATGCCTGAACCGGATGAACGACCTCATCCCGGACACGCGCGTGGAAGGAGAAGTTCTCCTGGACGGCGAGGACATCTACTCGTCCGGCATGGACGTCGTCGCACTGCGCCGGCGGATCGGGCTCGTGTTCCAGAAGTCGAACCCGTTTCCCAAGTCGATCTTCGAGAACGTGGCGTACGGCATCCGGATCAACGGGATCGGGCGCCGGTCGGAGCTGCCGGAACGCGTCGAGCACGCGCTCCAGCGGGCAGCGCTCTGGGACGAGGTCAAGGACCGCCTTCGCTCTCCGGCCCTCGCGCTCTCAGGCGGCCAGCAGCAGCGTCTCTGCATCGCGCGCGCGCTGGCGGTCGAACCCGAGGTCCTGCTGATGGACGAGCCCGCCTCGGCGCTCGACCCCATCGCAACGCAGAAGATCGAGGAGCTCATCTGGCAGCTCAAGATCAACTACACGATCGTGATCGTCACGCACAACATGCAGCAGGCAGCGCGCGTCTCGGAGAGGACCGCGTTCTTCATGCTCGGACGGCTCGTCGAGTACGACCGGACCGACAAGATCTTCACGAACCCGGGCCAGCAGGTGACGGAGGACTACATTACCGGGCGGTTCGGATAGTGGCGAACTCCAGCGTCGCGCGACGGATCGCCCTGGTCGAGGACGACGCCGACATCGCGTACACGATCCGTCTGAACCTGCGGAAGCACGGCTGGCAGGTGGATCACTTCATCTCGGGCCTGCGAGCGATCGAGGCAATCGAGGAGAAGCCGTACGACCTCGTCATCCTGGACTTGAACCTGCCCGACATCGACGGGCTGGCCGTCGCCCGGGAGCTCCGCCAGCACGACGACACGAAGAAGGTCTCGATCCTGATGCTCACCGCCCGCGTCGAAGAGCGCGACAAGCTGCTGGGCTTCGACGTCGGCGCCGACGACTACCTGACCAAACCGTTTTCGATGAAGGAACTGGTCGCGCGGGTTACGGCGCACCTCCGGCGGGTCGCCTCCTTCGACGAGGCCGACGGCGACGTCTTCGAAACCGACGGCCTGCGGATCGACCGGCCGCGATTCGAGGTCTCGGTGAACGGCCAGCCCGTGCGGCTGACCAAGAAGGAGTTCGATCTCCTCTGGTACCTGGTCAAGAACCGCAGCCGCGTCGTGACGCGCGACGCGATCCTCGCCCGCCTCTGGGACCACGGCGCCGACGTCGAGACGCGCACCGTGGACGTCCACATCCGGTCACTGCGCCGCAAGCTCGGGGAGCGCTGGATCGACACGGTCGTCGGCGTCGGCTACCGCTTTCTCGAGCGGCCCGAGGAAAAATGAAGCCCCGGTGAGCCCATGCGATTCGCTTTCCGACTCAACCTCCTGCTCGGACTCCTCGCCCTGGCTCTCGCGGTGGGACTGTCCGTCGTCGCGGCCCGCATCACGGATCGCGCCGTCGAGGACCGCGCGCGTGACCGCCTCCGCCGCGAGATCGACCTCCTCGCCGACGACGTCGAGCCACGGCTCGCGGATGCCGGGCAGCTGGACGAGCTCGTACGCCGGGCATCGCGGCTCCTGGGAGTTCGGGTCACCGTCATCGGCGGCGACGGGCACGTGCTCGACGATTCCGACGTCCCGTTTTCCGAGGTGCCCGCAATGGAGAACCATGCCGGGCGCCCGGAGGTGGCCGCCGCGCGCACCGCGGGATACGGCACGTCGGTCCGACACTCCGCGACGCTCGAGACCGACCTCCTCTACCTGGCCCGGGCTCTCGGAACGGATCGCGCGCACGGAACGGTTCTCCGGCTCGCCATTCCGCTCGCCGACCTGCGCCAGATCGAGTCGCGCTACGAGTGGCTGCTCACCGGCGCGATCTTCGCGGCCTGCGCGTTGCTCGTCTTCGTGGGCGCGGTTGCGATCGCGCGCCTCGCGCACCCGATCCGGGAAGTCACCGACGCCGCGCTGGCCGTCGCGCAGGGCGACCTCGCCCGCGAGGCCCCGGAACGCGGTCCCGCCGAGATCCTCGAGCTTTCGTCGGCGCTCACCCGCATGAAGAGCTCTCTTCTCGACTCGGTGGCCCGCGTCGAACGGGAGCGCCGGCTGGCGGATGCCGTCTTCGAGACGCTTCCGGACGGCGTCGTGGTCATCGACGCGCAATACCGCGTGATCGACGCGAACCGGGGTTTCCGCACGATGACCGGCGCGCCCGAGCCGGCCGGGAGGCCGCTCGTCGAGATCCTGCGGGAGCGCGCCCTGTTTGCCCCGTTCGAGGACGCGATCGTGCGCGGGACGCCGACCGACACCATCGTCAAGCGGGAGCGCGAAGTGACGTGGCACCTCGCAGTCCGGCCCCTTCCTCCGGGCTCGCGCGCCGCCGCAGTCGGAATCCTCCGCGACGTGACGGCGTTCGAACGCAACGAAGCCATGCGCCGCCGGTTCGTGGCCGACGTCTCCCACGAGCTGCGGACGCCCGTGGCCTCGATCGCAGCTGCCGCGGAAACGCTCGCGGAGACCGAGCCGGACGACCCCGAGGCACCGCGCCTCGTCGACCTCGTGCGGCGCCAGGCGCAGCGGATGCGGGAACTGATAGACGACCTCACCGATCTGTCGTTGATCGAGAGTGGCTCCGTCGTCCTGGCCCGCGAGACGGTAGACCTGCGGGCGCTCGCGGTGGAGACCGCCGAGGAGCTACGGGTCGCGGCGGACGCGCGGGACGTGTCCATCCGCATCGAGAGCGCCGAAGGAATTGCGGTCGAGGGGGATCGCCGCCGGCTCGGCCAGATCCTGCGCAACCTGCTCGACAACGCGGTGAAGTTCTCGCCACCCGGAGGGGCCGTCCGCATCCGGGTGGATTCGACGGAGGGCCGTCCCTCGATGGTCGTGGAGGATTCGGGCCCGGGCATTCCGGCCGCGGAGCAGGACCGGATCTTCCAGCGCTTCTACCAGGTGGATCGATCGCGCTCCAAGGTCCGTCCCGGGACGGGACTCGGGCTCGCCATCGTGAAGCATCTCGCGCAGCTGCATGACGCCGAGGTCACGGTGCAGAGCGAGCCCGGCAGCGGGAGCGCATTCCGGGTGACATTTCGAGGCGCCGCCCTGCCGGCGGTCGCCGGGAGACAGGCATGAAAGAACACTTTGCGGAGCGGCTCGAAAATCTTCGGCGGCGGCTCATCCTGATGGGCTCCGAGGTGGAGAAGCAGATCCGCGCGTCCATCGAGGCCCTGACCGAAGGCTCCGCCGAGAAGGCGCGCGCGGTGATCGCCCGCGACGAGGAGATCGACCAGCTGGAGAACCAGATCGAGGAGGAGACGATCCAACTGCTGGCGCTGGAGCAGCCCGTGGCGATCGATCTGCGGTTCCTGGTCGCGGTCCTCAAAATCAACAACGACCTCGAGCGAATCGGCGATCACGCCGTCAACATCGCGGAGGGCGCCGAACGGCTCGTCGGAAAGCCCCCATTCCAGCCGGCGATCGGGATCCGCTCGATGTCCGAGCTGGTCCAGAGGATGTTGCGGGAGTCCCTGGACGCTTTCATCGCCCGGGACGCGGGGCTCGCGAAGAAGGTGATCCAGGAGGACGACGTCCTGGACGCGAAGAACGAAGGGGTGATCCGACAGCTCCTGACCTACATGGCGGAGACGCCGGCCCTCATCTCCCACTCACTGGAGCTGATCTCGGTGTCGAAGAACCTCGAACGGGTCGGGGATCTCGCCACGAACATCGCCGAGGACACGATCTTCATCGCCGAGGCGAAGCTCGTGAAACACCACGGGGTGGAGCTGACGGGGACCTAGGAAACCTCAGAGGCGGCAGCCCTCAGCAAATCGCTGAGAACTGCGCCGCTGAGTCCGTGACAGTTGCTAGGGCGTGGCCGCGCCCACGGCGATGATCGAGGCGCGCTTCTTTCCGTTCACTTCCGTGTAGGTCACGGTGACCGGCTGGCCGACCACGATCGTTCCGTTGATCTGCACGTTGTCTTCCAGATCGAAGTCATGCATGTTGCCGTCCGCCGGCCGGATCTCGAGCTCGTTGCCCGGTTCGTACTTCGTCACGACCCCCGTCACGACGGTCGTTTTGACGTTCGGACCCGGCCCCGTCTCTTTCATCGTGGTCGCCGAGCCCTCCTGCTCCACCTTCACCTCTTTGTGAGTGGCGCAGTTGACTCCGACCAGTAGCGACGCCGCGGCCAGCGCCGCCAGGAAATTCCGTTTCGGCATGTATTCCTCCTTCGGCAGAGAAAAAACTCTCTCCCGTAAGGAGAGAATCAAGATCCATGCCGGAATCGGGTCGAAAATCGGGCGATAACGCGCGGGTGCTCTGGACGCCTCCGAAGGACGTCCGCGAGACCACGGTGGTCGGCCGCTATCTCGAGGAGCTTCGCCGCACGCGCGGCCTCGACTTCGAGGACTACGACGCATTGTGGACCTGGTCCGTGACCGACCTTGAGGATTTCTGGAGCTCGGTCTGGGACTGGCTGGAGGTCGAGGCCCGGACTCCGCCCCACGCGGTCCTCTCCGACCGGCGGATGCCCGGCGCGAAGTGGTTTCCGGGCGCGACGCTCAACTACGCCGAGCACGCGCTCCGCGGCGCGGCGACAGAGTCCGACCGCCCCGCGATTCTCGCGCGCTCGCAGACCCGGATCGCCGACGTCGCGTGGAGCGGGGCCCAGCTCGCGGACCGCGTGACGCGCGCCGCCGCGGGCCTTCGCCGGCTCGGGGTCGTCAAGGGGGACCGCGTCGTCGCCTGGATGCCCAACGTACCGGAGACCGTCGCGCTCCTTCTCGCCACGGCGAGCATCGGCGCGGTCTTTTCCTCCTGCGCGCCGGAGTTCGGACCCCGCGCGGTCGCCGACCGCGTGCGGCAGATCGAGCCGAAGGTCCTCGTCGCGGTGGACGGATACCGCTACGGCGCCCGCGCGATCGACCGGACCTCCGAGGTGGCGCAGCTGCGGGAGGAGCTGCCCTCGCTCGAAGCGACTGTCGTGCTCCCCTATCTCGGCAGCGCTCTCGATCCGGCCCGCTTCCCGGGCGCGATCTCGTGGGACGACTTCGAATCGCGGACCGAACCGCTCGCTTTCGAGGCCGTGCCGTTCGACCACCCGCTCTACATCCTCTACTCGTCCGGAACCACCGGCCTTCCCAAGGCGATCGTGCACGGCCACGGAGGGATGCTGCTCGAGCACGGAAAGATGCTCGCGCTCCACCATGACCTCGGCCCCGCCGACCGCTTCTTCTGGTTCACCACGACCGGCTGGATGATGTGGAATTACCTCGTCTCCGGACTGGTCGTCGGATCGACGATCGTCCTCTTCGACGGCGACCCCGGATTCCCGGATCTCTCCGCGCTCTGGAAGATGGCCGCGGAGATGGGCATCACGTACTTTGGAACGAGCGCGCCGTTTCTGCACGCGTGCCTGAGGGCGGGACTCGAACCGGGCAGATCGTTCGACCTGTCGCGGCTCCGCGGAGTCGGCTCGACCGGCTCTCCGCTCCTGCCCGAGGGGTTCGAGTGGGTCTACGAGAACGTAGGGCGTCAACTGCTCCTCGGCTCGGTGTCCGGCGGCACCGACGTCTGCACCGCATTCGTGGGCGCGTCGCCGCTCGTCCCGGTCCGGGCAGGCGAGATCTCCTGCCGCTGCCTGGGCGCGAAGGTCGAGAGTTTCAACGCCGACGGCCGGCCGGTCATCGGGGAGCTGGGCGAGCTGGTCCTGACCGAGCCGATGCCGTGCATGCCGGTCGCCTTCTGGAACGACCCGTCGGGAGAGCGCTACCGCGCGAGCTACTTCGACCGTTTTCCCGGGGTCTGGCGACACGGCGACTGGATCGAGATCACGCCGCGGGGGAGCTGCATCATCACGGGCCGGTCCGACGCGACGCTGAAGCGCGGCGGCGTGCGCCTCGGAACGAGCGAGTTCTACGGGGTCGTCGAGGCGATCCCCGAGGTCGCCGAGAGTCTCGTCGTGCACCTCGCCGACGACTCCGGAGGACCCGGTGAGCTCCTCCTCTTCGTGGCGCTCGCGAAGGGCGCCGAGCTCGACGACGCGTTGAAGGCGCGCATCGGCCAGGCGCTACGCGAGGGGCTCTCGCCTCGGCACGTGCCCGACCGGATCTTTGCGATCCCCTCGGTCCCGCGGACGCTGAACGGCAAGAAGTTGGAAGTCCCGGTCCGGCGGATTCTCTCGGGCGCCGCAGCGGATGCGGTCGCCCACGCCGGGGCGATGGCGAACCCCGAGAGCCTGGACTGGTTCGTGAAGCTGGCGGCGGCGCGAAAAGGCTGACCGCGGCGCGTCAGCTCGCGAGCCGCTCCTTCTTCTTCGCCCGGAAGCGGAGCCCGAAGAGCCGCGCGAGCAGCAGAAAGTACTCCTCGGGCGCGGCGATCAGGCGAACGCCGAAGCCGCTCGCGATGTAGAGCCGCAGGTTCTGCGGCACGCGGTAGGTCCGCACGACGGTGGCGCGCATCCGGAGTTTCGGTCCGCCCGGAAGGAGGAGCTGAAAGGCGATTGTTGCGCCGACGTCGGGGATGTGTGTCGAGCGAACGAAAATCCCGGTCGGCGAGATGTCCTGGGTAAAACCGGTGCAGACGTAGTCGCCCTTCTGCCACTCCACGAGATAGCGCCGCTTCCGGCGATTCGACGGGGGATATTCGGGCATCGGGACCTTGCCGGAGAGGAGAGCGAACGCCGTGCCCGGAGGCCTTTTCCGGGAAGACGCTGATCGGAGGGGACTTGCCCGGGACGACAACGCGTGTCGACCGCCGCGAAACGTCACTTCTCGTGACGGGAATCACCGCTCCCGCGTCAGGTCGCCGCGACCTCCTCGACCGGGGTGACGGCGGCCTGGTCCTCTTCGCCGGTGCGGATCCGGTAGACCTTTTCGACCGGCAGCACGAAGACTTTCCCGTCGCCGACCTCGCCGGTCCGCGCGGCGGAGAGGATCGCGTTGACCGTGGGCTCGACGAAGTGATCCGACACGCCGATTTCGAGGCGAACCTTGTCGGAAAGTTCCATCTTTACCGTGGTACCCCGGTACGTTTCTACCTGTTCGGTCTCCCCTCCATGGCCCTGGACCCGCTGCAGCGTGAGGCCGCGCACCTCGGCGCGGAAGAGCGACTCGAGGACGTCGCCCAGCTTTTCGGGGCGAACGATGGCGACGACGAGCTTCACGAGGAGCCCGCCCCGGTTTCGGCGAGCGCACGGGCGGCGACCGGAAGACCGTGCGACGCGCCCGCGTCAGGAAGGACGAGGATCGCGCCCTCGCCGCGCGAGTAGGCCTCCTCGCCGTGCTGCGTCACGTCGAGGCCCAGGCCCTCGTCGCGCGCGCTCGCGCGGACGACACCGAAGAGGGCGAGGAGCTTGACGATCGCGAACGTGCCGGCGGCGCTGAACGCGATGGTCGCGAGCACGCCGGCCGCCTGGATCGCGAGCTGTCGCGGATTTCCGAAGAGCAGGCCGTCCGCGACGCCGTTCCAGGACTTCTGCGCGAGAACGCCGGTCGCGAGCGCGCCCACGGTGCCGCCGACGCCGTGGGCCGCCACGACGTCGAGCGAATCGTCCAGGCGCGTGCCGGCGCGCCACAGCAGCGCGAAGTAGCTCGGGAGGGCGGCGACCGCCCCCAGGAGGAGCGCCGACATCGGGCTGACGAGGCCCGCCGCCGGAGTCACCGCGACGAGACCGACCACGATCGACGTCGCGGCGCCGACCGCCGTCGCGCGGCCCGTGCGCGCCAGGTCGACGAGCGTCCACACGACGAGAGTGGCCATCGGCGCGAGCATCGTGTTTGCGAAGGCCAGCGCCGCGATTCCGTTCGCGGCGAGCGCGCTGCCGGCGTTGAAGCCGAACCAGCCGAACCAGAGGAGGCCCGCGCCGAGGAGCGTGAACGGTACGTTGTGCGGCAGGATCGCCCGGCGGGCGTAGTCCTTGCGCGGCTTGAGCATCAGCGCGACGACGAGCGCCGCGGCCGCCGCGTTGACGTGGACGACGGTGCCGCCCGCGAAGTCGAGCGCCCCGAGCTTCGCCAGCCAGCCGCCGCCCCAGACCCAGTGCGCGACCGGCGCGTAGACGACGACCGACCACACCGTCAGGAAGGCCAGGTAGGGGCCGAACCGCATGCGCTCGACGATGGCGCCCGAGATGAGCGCGGCGGTGATGACCGCGAACGTTCCCTGGAAGGCGAAGAAGAGGAGGTGCGGGATCGTCCCCTGCGGCGCGAGCCCCACGCCGCGCAGGAACGCCATCGAGAGGTCGCCCACGCCCGCGTTTCCACGGCCGAACGCGAGCGAGTAGCCCACGAGCGCCCACGCGAGCCCGACGAATCCGAGCGCGCAGACGCTCATCATCATCGTGTTGAGGGCGTTCTTCTTTCGGACGAGCCCGCCGTAGAAGAAACCGAGGGCGGGAGTCATGAGGAGCACCAGGGCCGTCGCGACGAGGACCCAGGCGGTGTCCGAGCTGTTCAACTTGGGAAAACAGAATAGCAGAAAGATCGAGAGGGAGACTCCGAAAAATTTCTAGACACGCTCGAGCCGCACCGCGCTCTCCGGATAGTCGAGAGTGACGCGGAAGTTCCGGAGAAAGTTGTGGCCGAGCGCGCCGTCGAGCTGCGCCCCGGCTGCCTCCGAGAGCATCGGGAAGAATGCGGGCACCGTGAGATCCACGCCGTTCACGATCGAGCCGCCGAGCGCGATCGAATCCGCGCGCGTGAAAGCGACCTGGAGCGCGCCGCCGGCCCCGAGGCCCCCTTCTTCCGCGCCGGTCGTCGTCATTCCGAGGTCCCGGGCGAGATCCGGCGAGATCGAAGACATCGAGCTTCCGGTATCGAGCGCGAACCGGTAGGGTCCGCGGCCGTTGATCGAGACGGGAAGGAGGAGGAGAGGCCGCGTCGGAGCGATCTGAAATGCGACGGAATCCCCTCGCGCCTGTCCCTCGTCACCCGGCGAGCTCAGCCGGACGACGAGCGCGGGATAGTCGACGGTCACCCGGTAGTGCCGGAAGAAATTGAAGCCGAGGACGCCAGAGATCTTCGCGCCGACGAACGCGCCGATCCGGTCGAGCTCGTCGGTGATTCCGACCCGCACGTCGGATTGGCTCGCCGCCCCGACCGTGAGCGTCCGGAGCGTCCCGATTCCGAGCGTGATCTTCCCGCCGGCGCCGGTTCCCACGCGAGAGCCGGTGGCCTCGACCCCGAGACGTTCCGCGAGTTCGCGGGATATGAGGCAGGTTGTCGCGCCCGAGTCCAGGATGAACTCGAACGGCCCTGCTCCGTTGATCTCGCAGGGGACGAGGAGGAGCGGGTTGTCTCCGCCCGCCAGTCGGAACGGGACCTCTGCGGTCACTTCGAGGTTAGCCCCTGGTCTTCCGCCCGCGCGGGCGCGTCGGGCGGAACGGGCGCGGGGCCGGCGTAGCCCCTAGCGCCACGAGCGCCGCCATCCCCAACGTCCGACGGAA
>JBKPMI010000005.1:0-3234 GCA_046732075.1 Acidobacteriota bacterium
CTCGGAAGCCGGCGCCGCGCCGTCGGACGTCCATCTCTGGTTCCCTTCGCGCAACGGCGTCGTGGACATGGACCGTGCCGAGAAGGCCGTGGTCGCGCGGATGTTCGGGACGCTTCCCCGGGAGATCTGCGTCAAGGCGGCGATCGGCGAGATGGCCGCGGCGGGAGGCGGCCAGATCGTCGCGGCCTGCCGCGCGCTCGCGGATCCAGACGGACCGTTCCCTTCCGAGGTGCGGCCGCGGCGGGCTCTCGTCAACTCGTTCGGCGCGGGAGGTAACTTCTTCGCCGCCGTCTTCGAGTCGGCCGCATGAGAGCGAGAAGAGAACCCCCGCCGCTCCGGGGATACACGATCGAGATCCCGGTGAGGTTCGCGGAGTGCGACTCCTACGGCGTCGTGTGGCACGGCCACTACGCGCTCTACCTCGAAGAGGTCCGGGACCGCCTGACGTCGCGGTTCGGCTTCACGCCGGCGAGCGCCCTCGCCCTCGGCTACCGCGTTCCGGTGACGCGCATGGAGATCCGCTATCGCGCCCCGGCCCGGCCCGACGAAACGATCCGCGCGACCGCGCGGCTCCGGCCACCCGAAGCCGCCCGGCTCATCCTCGACTACGAGATCCGCAACGCCCGCGGCGACCTTCTCGCGTCGGCCGAGACGGAGCAGGTCGTCGTCCGCGCGGACGGCGAGCTGCTCCTGACGCTGCCGGCGGGATTGAGGCGGCTCACCGAGGAGATCCTCGCCTCGCAGGACTCGGGCCCGTCGTTATAATTTCGGAGATGTCGGAAGCCTCCAGCGAAGCGCGCCGCCGGTCCGTCGGCTTTCTGCTGCGTTTCGTGGCGCTCCTCGTCGTTTTCTACTTCATCGTCGCGTCCCGTCCGGTCAACGACAAGGTCATCGTGCCGTTCACGGCGGGAATCGCGTCCGTTTCCGGACGGCTGCTGAACGTCCTCGGGGAGAAGGCGGAGGTCTCCGGAACGGAGATCCGGTCTTCGTCTTTCGGCGTGAACATCGAGAACGGCTGCAACGGTGTCGAGACCGGTCTCCTGTTCGGCGCGGCGGTGCTCGCGTTCCCCGCGCGCTGGTCGCGACGGCTGATCGGCCTCATCGTCGGGTTTCTCGCGATCCAGGTCCTGAACCTGGTCCGAGTCATCACTCTCTTCTGGATCGGGCTCCACCAGCCGGCGCTCTTCAGCTCGTCGCACACCGTGATCTGGCAGTCCGTCGTGGTCCTCTTCGGAGTGCTGCTGTTTCTGCTCTGGGCCTCGCGGGAGCGGCGGCTCTCCGAAGCGCCCTCGACGACGGTCGGGGACCGCCCCCGGAAAGGGTGACGGGGGCCGACCGGCGCCGGGAAAGATTTCCGGCGCCCGGACCCGCGACCCCGCGTCTCGACGCGCGCGCCGCCCTTCGCGGGCTCGTCGGTTTCCTGCTGGCGCTGGCGTTCTGGTTCGGCTTCTCCCGCGCCTACGAGTCGACGATCGCCGCGGGCGCCGAGCTCGTTTCGAACGTCTTCGAGTCGCCCGACGTGACACGGCTCGACGCGAAGGGCGGGGAGATCCTCCTCGACCGCCGGGACTTCCCCCCCGGCTCCGCCCGGCCCGGCCTCTCCGGACCCGACATCCACTTCAATTTCGTGCTACTCGCGGCGCTCTTCGCGCTGGACCGCCGGCCGCTCGGGAGCGCGCACGTGGCGCGTTTTCTCGCGGCCGCGGCGGCGCTCTGGATCATCCACGTCGTGGCACTCGTGTTCCAGATCCATTCCGTTTACGCGACGAGCCTGGGGGCCTGGAGCCTCGCAAACTACGGAAAGGTGGCGCGGAACTTCTGGGCGGCGGGCTGGCACTTCTACCTGATCGCGGGACGCTTCGCCGCGCCCTTCGCGCTGTGGTGGTTCTTCGGCCGCCGCGAGGAGGACCTCTCCCCCGAGAGGTCTCCGATTCGAAAGAAGAAAAGGAAAAGCTGAGAACTGAGAACTGACAGCTTCCTGTCAGAACCTCCTCGTCCGCTCCCTCCGCAGATACCGATAGTCCGGGATCCCGTACTCCTTCAACTTCGCGATGAGCGACCCGCGCGAAATGTTCAGGACGTGCGCCCCGCGACTCTGGTTGCCCTCGACCCGGCGCATGGCGCGGTCGATCACCTCGCGCTCCACGGTTTCCACGATCACCTTCAGGTCGTCGGTCTGTCGGAGGACCGCTTCCGCGTCCGACGGCTCGCGAACCGGCGTCTCGCGACTCTCGACGTGCGGGGCCGCCTCCGGGCTCGAGATCGACTCGCGCGGTCCGCTCGAGATCGACTCGCGCGCTCCGTAGGAGATTCCGGCGAGCTGAACGATTTCCTCGAGGAAGAGGACGACGCGGGCGGGGAGCCTGGGGTTCTCTTTCACGACGAGGGCGAACAGCGTGGACCCGTTGCGCGGCGGCTCGAGGATGAGCGTCAAGGTTCCGGCGACGCTCTCGACGCGGGCCAGGCTCTCTCCGGCGCGGGCGTCGTCGACGACGCGCGGCGGGAGCGCCGGAGTCTCGCGGAACGTGGAGGCCAGGGGACGGAAACCGGCGGCCGAGAATTCCCCGACCGCCCACTCCGTCGGCGGAAACTCGCGATCGAGGAAATCCGTCAGCTCGGTGGCGAGCTCTTCCCGAGTCTGGCTGTCGCGGCAGATCCGGTAAACCGCCAGGCGCAGGTCGCGGAACTCCACCTCCGTGGACGGCGCCGCGGGCGCGGCCGGCGCGGAGGAGAGGGACGACACCGCGGGCCGCGGATCGAGCACGAGACGCGACACGGTCGGCTGCGCGTTCAAGACGGTAATCGTGGCTTCCCCGATCGTGATGCGGTCTCCGATCCCGATCGGGCCGCCCACGAACTCGTGTCCGTTCAGGCTGACGCCCCCCGCTCCCTTGTAGAGGTCGAGGTGATACGCGCCTTCCTTCTCGCTGATGCGGACGTGACGGCCCGCGACGCCGCGCGCGCGCACGACGACCTCGTTCCCCGAGGATGCTCCGATCGTGATCGCCGCGCCGTCGAGCCGGTGCACCTCGCCCCCGCCCGCTCTCTTGCGAACTTCGAGGTTCAGCATCTCGTTCCGTCCTTTTGCGTCTTCATTCCGACACTTCCTCGCGTGCCGAGCGAGAGATCGCGCGGCTCCTCCAAATGTGTTCCCGGGTGGGAACTTCCCTTCAATGGATTCGAATCGTCCGAATTTGGGATAACCCTGCAGCGATTATGTCACGGCCTGCGCGA
>JBKPMI010000006.1:0-4195 GCA_046732075.1 Acidobacteriota bacterium
GGCGTACGACGGTGAACTCGTCCCCCTCCTTCACGCCGGCTTCGGAGCCCACGTTCACGTAGAGAGTCGAGCCGACGACCTTGGCGATCTTCCCGGCGACGCCCGAGGCGTCGGACGCGCCCCCCAGCCCGCTCGTCGAGATCTTCGCGCGGCCGAGCGAGTCCGCGAGCTTCATCACGACGGGGCGCAGCAGCCGGTCGAGCTTCCGATGGTCTTCCACTCCCCCGCCCGCACCGGCGACGTAAACGCTGGAGTCGGAGGTCGACTCGCTCGCCGTGTCGGCCCACACGATCTCTCCCGTCGACGTCGAGAACGCCCGGGCGTCGAGCGCCGCGTCCATCTTCTGGCTCCGGACGTCGACGGACGGAACCCGTCCCCCGAACAGGTACGTGGGCACGTTCACGTTGCGGTCGGCCACGCCGAGCTCCGTCACGGCCCCCACGAGCAGGTACTCGACTCCGATCATCTTCCCGAGCTTGACCGCGGTCTTGGGGTCGATGTCGCCGGACAGGTGAAGGTTCTTCTCCTCCAGGATGGCATCCAGCCGCTCCCGTTCCATGACGCGGAAGCTCCCCCGCTTGACGAGCTCCGTGACGAACATGTCCTGGGCGGCCTCGCCCGCGCGATACCACGACCAGGCGTAGCCCTCGGTCTTGTTCTTGAACTCCAGAATGGCCACGCGCGGCTTCGGAGCCTCGGCGGCCGCGAGCGTGCCGGCCACGAGGAAAAGGGCGGCGAAGCCGGCGAGCGGAGAGCGCGAAATGCGACTCATGATGCACCTCATCAATTGGAAGTTGGACTGCATTTTAGCGCCGTTTTCCGGCAACGATCCTGCATGAAATTCAGACGAAAGGAGTCTGCCATGTTGACCGATGCAAAAGTGCAGCCGATGCTCCCCGTCAAGGACCTGAAAACCGCGCAGAAATTCTACGAGCAGACGCTCGGGCTGAAAAAAGTGGGTGAGATGGGCGACGAGGCCGTCACCTTCAAGAGCGGCGGCACCACGCTCGTCGTGTACAAGTCCGAGTTCGCCGGCACGAACAAGGGCACCGCGGCCCTCTGGGAAGTCGAGGACGTGGACCGGACGGTCGCGGACCTGAAGTCCAAGGGCGTGAAATTCGAGCACTACGATCTGCCGGGTCTGACGCGCAAGGGGGACGTGCATCTCGGAGGTCCGATGAAGGTCGCCTGGTTCAAGGATCCGGGCGGAAACATCCTCTCGGTGCAGAACCGCGACCACTGATCCCGCCTTCACCCGCCTATCGGGCCGGCGGACTAGACTCCCGCCGGCCCATGCCCCACCCCGTCGAAATCGATCCGCGCATCTGGGAGCTGCGTCCCGACTTCGTCGTTACCGTGATTCACGCCTTCGGCGTGGACAACGGGCCGAGCGATGACGCGTCGGCGGCGCTCCTCCGCCGGGCGGAGGAGATCGCGCGGCAGACGCTGAACGGCGCGGAGCCGTCGGCTTTACCGCAAGTGGCCGCCTGGCGCGACGCGTACCGCGCGTTCGGATCGAAGCCCCAGCGCACGCCCTGCTCGGCCGAGGCGTTATTGAAGCGCGCCGCCGGCGCCGAGGGCCTGCCCGCGATCAACCGGCTCGTCGATCTCTACAACGCGGTCAGCGTGGAGTTCGCGCTGCCGGTCGGAGGCGAAGACGTCGCGCACACCGCGGGGACCTCCCGGCTCACGATCGCCACCGGCGCCGAATCCTTCGACACGATGCGCGACGGCGAGCGTGTCGTGGATCGGCCCGACGCCGGCGAGGTCGTGTGGGTGGACGAGGCCGGCGTCACCTGCCGGCGGTGGAACTGGCGGCAGTGCGCGCGGACGCGCATCGTCCCGGAGTCGACCGACGTCTACTTCGTGCTGGAGCGACTGGAGCCTCTGCCGCTGTCGACCCTCGCCGATGCGGCCGACGCGCTCACCCGCGGCCACCGCGAGCTCGGCCATCCCGCCCGCCTCGAAAGCCGGACGATCTCCCGCGCGCGATGACCATGCTCGCGAACGCGCTCGCGGTCCTGGCTTCGATCTCCTACGGGGCGGCGGATTTTCTGGGCGGCCTCGCGACGAAGCGCGGGTCCACCGTCTTCGCCGCGGTGGTGTGGTCACAGGCCACGGGTCTCCTGCTCGTTCTGCTCGCGATCCCCTTTCTTCCGCCGGCGTCGCCGACCGCGGCCGACCTCGCGTGGGGCGCGGCGACCGGCTTCTTCGGCGGGATCGGGCTCGCGCTTCTTTATCGCGGGCTGGCGGTCGGCGTGATGAGCGTCGTCGCGCCGGTCACGGCGGTGTGCGCGGTGGTGATCCCGGTCGGCGTCGGGCTGGGCCTGGGCGAGCGGCCGACCGGCGTCGCGCTCGCAGGGGTCGTGCTCGCGCTCGTGTCGATCGTGCTCATCAGCCAGACCGGCCCGATCGAGCCGGGCCGGCGCGCCGCAACCGGCGTCCCGATCGCGATCGCCTCGGGCATCGCCATCGGATTCTTCCTCGTCTGCCTGCAGCGGACCGGCCTCGCGGCGGGGCTCTGGCCGCTCGTCCCGGCGCGCATCGTGTCCGTGGGCTTCATCGCTCTCTGCGGGCTGGTGGCGCGGCAGTCACTCGTTCCGCGGCGCGAGTCCTGGCCGCTGGTCGCGGGCGGCGGCGCGCTCGACATGGTCGCGAACGTCCTCTACCTGCTGGCGGTGCGGCGCGGGCCGCTCTCGATCGTCGCGACGCTCACGTCGCTCTATCCCGCAGGCACGATCCTGCTCGCGCGCATCGTTCTCCGGGAGCGCCTGCGCCTCGTGCAGCAGGCCGGCGTCGCATGCGCGGTGCTGGCGATCGTCCTGATCGTCGCGGGCTGAGCCGCTTCCGAAGTACTCTGGCGGGCGCGTGATCGTTCACCTCGTCGACGGCACGTACGAGCTCTTCCGTCACTTCTACGGGCTCCGCCGTTTCACCGACGGCGAGGACCCGCCGTCCGGCGCCGTCATCGGAGTCCTGAACACGGTCCTGCAGATGATCGAGGGGGGCGCGACGCACGTCGGTGTCGCCACCGATCACGTCATCGAGTCCTTCCGCAACGGGATGTGGCCGGACTACAAGACGAGCGAGGGGATGGAGCCCGCGCTGCTGGCGCAGTTCCACCCGCTCGAGATCGCGCTCGAGGCGATGGGCGTGGCGGTGTGGCCAATGATCGAGATGGAGGCCGACGACGGGCTGGCGTCCGCGGCGCACCTCGCGTCGCAGGACGACCACGCCGAGAAGATCTGCATCTGGACGCCGGACAAGGACCTGGCGCAGTGCGTCCGCGGGAGCCGCGTCGTCCAGGTCGATCGCCGGTCCGGGAAGGTGCGCGACGCGGAGGGGGTCCGTGAGAAGTTCGGCGTGGAGCCGGTGCTGATCCCGGACTTCCTGGCGCTCGTCGGCGACGCGGCGGACGGATATCCCGGCATCCCCGGGATCGGCCGCATTACCGCGGCCCGGCTCTTGAACCGGCACGGCTTCGTCGAGACCTTTCCGGAGGAGGTCCTGGGAGAGCTGCGGCCGCTCGCGCTCCTGTTCAAGGACCTGGCCACGCTGCGGACCAACGCGTCGCTCTTCCGCGACGTGGAGGAGCTCCGCTGGCGCGGTCCCACGTCGTCGTTCGCGGAGTGCGTCGAGCTTCTCGGCGATTCGCGCCTGCTGGAACGGAGCCTGCGCGCCGCGGGTTAGCGGCGCCGCTGTCGATTCGGCCCGTGTCCGTTCGACTCACCGGTGGGAGGACGTATGGAGCGGAGTCCGTCCGCCGGTCTAGACTCGCGGCCGGCTCCATGGACATCGAATCGGTCTATCGCGAGGAGCGCCCGCGGGCCCTCGCGACCCTCATCCGCCTGGTCGGGGACTTCGACCTGGCCGAGGACTCCCTTCAGGAGGCGTTCGCCGCGGCCGTCGAGCAGTGGCCGACGCAGGGCGTCCCGCGCAACCCGCGCGCGTGGCTCGTCTCCGCCGCGCGTCACAAGGCGATCGACCGGCTGCGCCGCGAGAAGAGCTTCGCCGCGAAACAGAGCGCGATTGCCTACGAGAGCCCGTCGGCCGCGCCCCCGCCCGAGGTGGGCGACGAACCGTTTCCGGACGACCTCATGCGGCTGATTTTCACCTGCTGCCACCCCGCGCTGGCGCTCGAGGCGCAGATCGCGCTGACCCTGAAGACCCTGTGCGGCCTGTCGGTCGAGGAGAT
>JBKPMI010000007.1:0-20113 GCA_046732075.1 Acidobacteriota bacterium
CGGCTCCTCGACGTGAAGGAGGGCGACACGATCCTGCTCTCGGTTCCGGACAATACGCGGGGGGCGGCGGCGCTCGTGGCGCGCAGCGAGCCCTTCCGGGTGGCGCGGATCTTCCGGACGAACTTCTACGAGTCCGACGCCGAGCTCGTCTTCCTCGAACGCCAGGTCCTGCGGCAGCTCGCGCGGATGCCGGGAGAGGCGAACGTAATCGAGATCAAGCTCGACACGATCCGCGACACGGCTTCCGCGGCGAGAGCGATCGGAGCCGCCGCGGGCAAGGAGTTCTCGGTCACGGACTGGAGGTCGTTGAACACCGGGCTCTTCTCGGCACTGAAGATCCAACAGACTACGCTCTTCTTCGTCATCGGCCTGATCGTCGCGGTGTCCACCTTCAACATCGTGGCGACGCTCGTGATGACCGTGAACGAGAAGAAGCGGGACATCGGAGTGCTCACCGCGCTCGGAGCCGAGCCCACGTTCTTCTCGCGCGTCTTCCTGCTCCTGGGGGGACTGCTGGGGGGCGCGGGCGTGCTGACCGGGATTGCGTTCGGCGCGCTCGTGTGCTGGGTGATGACCGCCTTCCGCCTGCTGCGGTTCCCGCCGGGTGTGGCCGAGATCTACTTCGTCTCCTACATCCCGTTCCTGGTCCGGCCCGTGGACCTCGCGGCCATCGTGGGGTTCTCCGCTCTCGTCGTCCTGCTCGCTTCCTGGCTGCCGGCCCGGCGCGCCGGCCGCGTGGACATTGCCCAGGCTTTGCGCTACGAGTAAAAAAAGCCCGGCAGCGGGCGCCGGGCTTTTCCCGAGTCCGCAGATCGGTCAGGGGACCGGCGTCGGCGTCCTGGGGTTACCGCCCGCGCGCCCCTGGCTCGCAACGTAGCTCACGCAGTCCCCCTGGTTCTTGAATCTGGGGTTGGTGAAGTTCCGCCAACCGTCGTTCCTGCACTGATCGACCGAGGTCGGCGTCCCTCCGGCCGTCGGGGTGCCGATCGGCGTCGCGGTCACCGTCATCCCGGCGGTCGCGGTCCGGGTCGGGGTCCCCATCGCCGGCGTCACCGTGCGCGTCGGAGTCGCCATCGACGTCATGGACGTGGGAGTGCGGGTGGGAGTCGCCATCGCCGCCGTCGGGCTGGGCGTCGTCTGGGCGAGACCCGCCGCCGCGATCGATACCGCAAGGCAAAAGCCGGAAAGTGTCTTGGTCATGGTCGCTCCTTGTCGGCGCCGCCTCTCTGGCGGGTGCCGCCGCTTGAAAGTTCCTTCGAAAGGCCAGGCCACTCGAGGGCCGCAAAGAACGCTCGTCCCGGGAGGCGTTATTCAAGATGGCTGCCACCCGGCGGCCTGGAATTTGTGTGGAGAGCGGCTCAGCCGGGAATAGAAGAGCGACGCGTATAATCCCGTGAGAGTTCCACACCAAATTCATCGGGAGGACTTCATGTTCACGCGGGTGACGAAAGCGGCCGTCATCGTCGGTGGAATGCTGCTCGCGGGCCTCGGTAGCGCGCCCGCTCAGAGCTGCAGCGACTGGCTGTGGTCGAACCCGGCCCCGCAGGGCAACCTTCTCGCCGCCGTCGCCCGGGGCCACGGCCTGTGGGTCGCGGTCGGCCGCGCCGGGACGATCCTCTCGAGCCCCGACGGCGCGACCTGGACCCAGGAAATCGCGAATCCCAAGTTCGATCTCTCCGACGTCCTCTGGGACGGCGCCCAGTTCGTCGTCGCCGGCCAGAATGGCTCGATCCTGACCAGCTCGGACGGGCACCTGTGGACCCTCCAGCGGTCGGCGGTGTCCGCGACTCTCCGGAAGATCCTCTGGAACGGCAGCCTCTACGTGGCGGTGGGCGACGGAGGCGCGATCGCGACCAGCGCCGACGCCCGCGAGTGGACGCCGCGCAGCTCCGGATCGGTCTCGACCCTGCGCGACGTGGCGTGGGGCGGCGGCCGGTTCCTTGCGGTCGGCGACTCCGGCGCGATCGCGACGAGCTCCGACGGCGTGGAGTGGACGCGTCCCGCCTTCGACAGCATCGACGCCCTCGCCGCGGTCGCCTGGGATGGCTCGCGGTTCGTGATCGCAGGCACTTCGTTCCCGGACTACGGCCTCGTGCTCTCGACCTCCGACGGAATCGGCTGGGCCACGTACCTGCTTCCGCTCCACTTCTCGGTCCGCTCGCTTCTCTGGACGGGGGCCGGGTTCGTCGGCGTGGGCGAGTTCGGGTCGATTTCCGCCAGCCCCGACGGCATCCACTGGACCCCGCGTTCCTCGCCGACCCGCGGTTCGATCTCGGACGTGGCGCGGGACGGAAGCGACTTTCTCGCCGTGGGGGGCAAGGGCCTCGTGCTGTCCAGCCGCGACGGAGTGGATTGGACGTCGCGCTCGCTCGGCAACCGGAACGCTCTCGCCGACCTCGCCTGGAACGGCTCGCGTTTCGTCGCTGTGGGGTCCTACGGGACCATCCTCTCGAGCGAAGACGGGGGAGGCTGGACGACGCAGGCCGCCGAGGACCGCAAGTGGCTCCTCGGGGTCGCCTTCGGAGGCTCCCGCTTCGTGGCGGCGGGGGAGGAAGGACGCATTCTCTCGAGCGAGGACGGAATCTCCTGGACGCGCCGCGACTCGGGCACCCGGGAAGTCCTCTACGACGTGGAGTGGAACGGGACGCGGTTCCTCGCGGTCGGAAGCGGTGGAACGGTTCTTTCGAGCGGCGACGGCTTAACCTGGTCGGCGCCCCTGCAGATCCATCCGAATTCCCTCCATCACGTGCTGTGGAACGGCTCGCGCTGGATCGCGGTCGGCGGAGAGTTCGCTCGTCTCGTCTTCACCAGCGAGGACGGCGTCACCTGGACCAAGCGGCTCTCCGTCACGGGCGGCGGCTTGAACGACGTGGCCTGGGACGGTCTGCGGCTGGTCGCGGTCGGCGAGGACGGCGCGGTGTGGACGAGCGCCGACGGCATCGCCTGGACGGAGACGAACGCTGGCACACCGCGGTCGCTCTTCTCGGTCGCGTGGAGCGGGTCGCGCTTCGTCGCGGTCGGCGGCCAGGGAGTCCGGGTCGAGAGCGCGGACGGCGTGACCTGGTCGGCGCGCGACTCCGGCACCGAGAACGATCTCCTCGCGGTGAGATCCGCGGGCGGAAAGCTCTTCGCGCTGGGGAAGGCGGGAACGGTTCTGCGCGAGGGTTGCGATGCGAAGCGGGCGTCGCGGGTCAGCTCGTTCCGCTGAGATAAACCGCTCGCGGAAGAATCCGCCGCTTCGGTTCGAATGTCGGGCGCCGCTTATACTTCGCGCGGCCTCTCGATGCCCAAGCGAACGGACATTTCGAAAATCCTCGTCATCGGATCGGGCCCGATCGTCATCGGGCAGGCCTGTGAGTTCGACTATTCCGGCACGCAGGCCGTCCGGGCCCTCCGGCGCGAGGGCTACCGGGTGGTCCTCGTCAACTCGAATCCGGCGACGATCATGACCGACCCGGAGCTCGCCGACGCGACCTACGTCGAGCCGCTCACGCCCTCGTTCCTGGAAAAAGTCATCGAGCGCGAGCGTCCGGACGCGCTCCTTCCGACGGTCGGAGGACAGACCGGGCTGAACCTCTCACTCGCCCTGGCGGACGCGGGGATCCTGGACAAATGGTCGGTCCAGCTGATCGGCGCCAGCCGGGACGCGGTTCGCGTGGCCGAGGACCGGGAGCTCTTTAAGCAGGCGATGATCGAGATCGGGGCCGAGGTCCCGCGCTCCGAGCGGGCCCGCTCGTTCGAGGACGCCGAGCGCATCTGCCGCGAAATCGGCTTGCCCCTCGTCATCCGGCCGTCGTTCACGCTCGGCGGTTCGGGCGGGGGCGCGGCGCGGACGCTCGAGGAGTTCCGCGCGATCGTGCGGCACGGCCTGGCGGAGTCGCCGGCCCACGAGGTCCTGATCGAGGAGTCGGTCGAGGGCTGGAAGGAGTTCGAGCTCGAGGTCATGCGGGACCACGCCGACAACGTGATCGTGGTCTGCTCGATCGAGAACTTCGACGCCATGGGAGTGCACACGGGCGACTCGATCACGGTGGCGCCGCAGATGACCCTCTCGGACCGGCAGTACCAGGAGATGCGCAACGAGGCGAAGGCGATCATCCGCCGCGTCGGCGTCGACACCGGAGGCTCGAACATCCAGTTCGCGGTGGAGCCCCGGACCGGTCGCCGGGTCGTGATCGAGATGAACCCGCGCGTCTCGCGGTCGTCCGCGCTCGCGTCGAAGGCGACCGGCTTCCCGATCGCCAAGATCGCCGCGCTCCTCGCGGTGGGATACACGCTCGACGAGATCCCCAACGACATCACGAAGAAGACGCCGGCGTGCTTCGAGCCGTCGCTCGACTACGTCGTGGTCAAGATCCCGCGCTGGGCGTTCGAGAAGTTCCCGAAGGCCGACCCCCGCCTGACGATCCAGATGAAGTCGGTGGGGGAGGCGATGGCGATCGGACGCACGTTCTCGGAGGCGTTCGGGAAGGCCATCCGGTCGCTCGAGATCGGGCGCGACGGCCTCGATGACGGCCGGGGATCGCGAACGGGGGAGGATCTGCTCTCCAAGCTCGACGTGCCGACGTGGGAGCGCATTTTCCACCTGCGGCGCGCGTTCCTCTCGGGCATGAGCGTTCGCGAGGTCGCGGATCGAACGCGCATCGACCCCTGGTTCCTGGAGGCGGTCGCCCGCATGGTCCGCGAGGAGACGTGCCTGGCGCAGAAGACGCCGTCGACGCTCTCCGCCGCGGAGATCCGGCGGGCCAAGAGAACCGGCCTCTCCGACGCGGCGATCGGGCGGGCCATGGGCTGCACGGAGACGGACGTGCGAGAGCGGCGGCGGGATCTCGGCGTCGTTCCGGTCTACAAGACGATCGACACGTGCGCCGCCGAGTTCGAGGCGTACACGCCCTACTACTACTCGACGTACGAGGACGAGAACGAGTCGGTGCGCACCGGGAAGCCCAAGGTCGTGATCCTGGGGGGAGGCCCGAACCGGATCGGCCAGGGAATCGAGTTCGACTACTGCTGCGTGCACGCCTGCTACGCGCTCGCGGACGCGGGTTACGAAACCGTGATGATCAACTGCAATCCGGAGACGGTCTCGACCGACTACGACACGTCCGACCGCCTGTACTTCGAGCCGCTGACCTTCGAGGACGTCTCGGCGGTTCTCGACAACGAGCGGCCGGACGGCGTGCTCGTGCAGTTCGGCGGCCAGACGCCGCTGAAGCTCGCCCGATCCCTCGAGGCCGCGGGATATCCGATCTGGGGAACCTCCCCGGATTCGATCGACCTCGCCGAGGACCGCGGGCGTTTCGGCCGGCTGCTCGACGAACTCGGCCTGCGGGCGCCGGCGCACGGTGAGGCGAGAACGCCGGACGAGGCCCGGGAAGTTGCGAGCCGCATCGGGTATCCGCTGGTCGTGCGGCCCTCCTACGTCCTCGGCGGCCGGGCCATGGCGGTGGTGTTCGACGACGCGCACCTCGGGTCCTACATGGAACGCGCAGTGGAGGCGGCGCCGGACCATCCCGTGCTGATCGACCGGTTTCTCGATGACGCGTTCGAGTTCGACGTGGACGCGCTCTCCGACGGCAGGAGTACGTGGATCGGGGGCATCCAGGAGCACATCGAGAAGGCCGGCATCCACTCGGGGGATTCGTTCTCGGTGCTGCCGGCGTGGAAGGTCACGCCCGGGAAGATGCGGGAGATGGCGGACGCGACACGCAAGCTTGCGGTCGCCCTGGGCGTCCGGGGTCTCGTCAACATCCAGTTCGCCGTCCAGAACGACGAGCTCTACGTCCTGGAGGTGAACCCCCGCGCGTCGCGCACGGTTCCGTTCGTGTCGAAAGCGATCGGCGTCCCCATGGCACGCGCGGCCGCGCTCCTCGCGGCGGGCCGGTCGCTCGACTCCGTCGGGTTGCCGGAGGAACGGCAACCGGCCGACTTCTTCATCAAGGCTCCGGTGTTTCCGTTCCGCAAGTTCCCGGGGGAGGACATCCTCCTGGGCCCCGAGATGAAGTCGACCGGCGAGGTGATGGGCATCTCGCCGCGGTTCGGCGATGCCTTCGCGAAGGCGTGCGAGGCGATCGGGATCCCGCTGCCTCTCGAAGGCATGGCGTTTCTGACGGTCAATCCGTACGACAAGGCGACGTTGATTCCGATCGCCCGCGAGCTCGCCGACCTGGGGTTCCGCCTCTGCGCCACGGAGGGAACCCGGGAAGCGCTCGGGCGGTCGGGGCTCGAGGCCGGCCGCGTGTTCAAGGTCAACGAGGGGAGCCCGAACGCGGTCGAGCGCATGGAAGCGGGGGAGATCCAGCTCGTGATCAACACGCCGTTCGGCGGGGAGTCGCACTACGACGAGGCGGCCATCCGCGCCGCGGCGCTCCGACTCCAGATCCCCTGTCTGACGACGCTCTCGGCCGCCGCCGCGGCGGTCGAGGGGATCCGCGCGCGGCGCGAGGAGGCGACGGGGGTGGCGCCGCTGCAGGAGTACCACCGGGTTTGAGCGCGGTCGCGCGGCCGCTCCTCGACGTGGCCACGCCTCCGGCCCGCCGGCCGGGCACGGCGGTGCGGCTCCTTCTCCTCTTTCTCGCGGCGGCCGGCAGCGCCGCGGTGCTCGCGGTGGGCTTTCCGCGTGGTGCGCCGGACCGACTGCCGGTGCTCGTCCTCTCGATCGGCTTTGCGGTGGCCGCGGTCGCACGGCCCAACCGGACGCTCACGGCGTTCGGCTTCCTCTTTCCCGTCGCCGGGGTCCTCGCCCGCGCGGCCGGCGCCGTCGACCCGGCGGCGTGGCCCGTGCTTCTCTTCGGCGGGCTGGCGGTCGGCTGGACTTTCCGTTTCCTCTACGACTTCGAGACGGCGCCGGACCCCTCGGCCGCGGACCCGGCGCTCCGGGCTCTCGCGGTGGTGTGGACGCTGGCGACCGGCGTCGCGATCGCGCGGGCGAAGACGTGGTGGGAGATCGCCCGCGGACTGACCGGCCGCGCCGTGAACTCGGCGGGCCTCCCGGAGGTGGTTGCCGTCCGGGAGACCATCCTGACGTTCGCAATCCTCGCGGCCGGAGCCGGATTTTTCTTTCTCCTCCGCAGAGCGGGCGCGGCCGCGCGCCTCCGGGCGACCCGGGCAACCCTCGCCGGCTCGGCGGTCGCCGCTTTTCTCGCCGCGCTCCAGGCGGTCCGCATTCTTCCCGGCGAGACGCGCTCGTTCTGGAAGGTCACCGGCCGGCTGTCCGGGGGAGCGACGGACCCGAACGCCCTCGGCCTGCTCTGCGGGCTGGCGATCCCGCCGCTCCTCGTCCTGGCGCTCGGCACCGGGAAGCGCCGATGGGCGATCCCCGCCGTTCTCTCCGCGGCGGCTGGTCTCGTCCTGTCCGGCTCCCGGAGCGGATTCCTCGTCGCTGTCGTCGGCGGTTTCGCGGCCGTGTTGTTCGCGCCGGCCCGCCGCCGCCTCGGCGCGGTCCTGGTCCTCGCCGCCCTGGTCGCGATTCTGCTCGTCGCCGGAGTGATGGCGCGCGGCGCGCCCGGCGACGTCGGCGAGCGGCTGGGCGATCTCTTCCGTCCGTCCCTGTCGCTCGAAGACCGAGCCTCGTCGCGGCCGGTTCTCTGGAGAGCGGCAGGGGTTCTCTTCCGGGAGTCGCCGGTCGAGGGCGGCGGCCTGGGAAGCTTCGCGTGGCGCCTCCCCGACCTCGCCGGCGCGGAGGGGAGGCGGCTGGCGCTCCGCGACAACCCGGGCAGCGGGTACCTGCAGGCGCTCGGCGAGACCGGAATCCTGGGCCTGGTCGCAATGCTCGTCTTCGTCGGGGTGCTGGCCCGATCCGCGCTCCTCCGCTTCCGGGAGCATCCCGGGGAGAGCGCGTCGGTTCTCGCCCTGCTCGTCGTCCTCCTCGTTGGATCGCACTGGCTCGCGCCGGAGGCCGGCCTTCTCTTCTTTCTGCTCGCGGCGAACGTGGCGGCGCCCGTCTCCACCGGGCGTCCGGTCCGGCTGCTCCTCGGTGGACTGGTCGTCCTGTACGCGATCTTCTCGGCGCGCGCAGTGCTCGGAACGGACGACCCCGCGCAGACGTTCCGCTACTCCGATCGGACCGGCTTCTACGCGCGCGAGACGGGCGAAGGAGGTCCGTTCCAGTGGACGCGAAGGAGATTCGCGCTCTCGGTGCCCGCCGGCGCGCCCGGCCGGATCGCGCTCGCGAACTACTCCGCGGAAGGAAAGCCGGTCGAAGTCGAGGTCGCCGCGGACGACGGCCCGATCCTTTTCCGGCGAACGCTTCCCTCGGGCGCCGGCGTCCGTCTGACCTTGTCCCCCGGCGGCCGCGCGCGAGTGTTCCGGTTCGCGCTTTCCCGATCTTTCGTCCCGAAGAGGCTGGGGCTCGCCGACCGCCGGGAGCTCGGAGTTGTCGCGGTGACGCCGGAGGAGTGAGGACCGCCCTTCAGGCGCGGGGGTAGCGGCCCACTCGTTCGCGGTGCGCGGCCAGGCGCGACTTCACGTCCTCCATCCGGTCGCCGCCGGTCGATTCGAGAAGCGCATCGCAGAGCACGAACGCGAGCATCGCCTCGGCGATCACGCCGCACGCCGGGACCGCGGTGACGTCGCTTCTCTCGTAGGCGGCGCGCGCCTTTTCGCCGGTCGCGAGATCCACGGAGTCGAGTCCCCGCGCAAGCGTCGAGAGCGGCTTCATGGTCACGACCGCGACGACGTCTTCGCCGTTGGTCACGCCGGCCTCGAGTCCGCCGGCGCGGTTCGTGCGGCGGCGAAGGGTCCCGTCCGCGCTCCGCTCGATCTCGTCGTGGGCCCGCGAACCCGGTCCCCGCGAGGCCTCGACGGCGGACCCGAGCTCGACCGCCTTGACCGCCGGGATCGAGAGGAGGGCGGCGCCGATGCGCGCGTCGAGCTTCCGGTCCCAGGACGCGTAGGAGCCGATTCCCGCGGCGACGCCGCGCGCGGCGACCAGGATCGAGCCGCCGAGTGTGTCCCCGTCGCGCTTCGCCGCGTCCACCGCCGCGACCATCTCCTTCTCGAGCGCGGCGTCGATCGCGCGCAGAGGGGAGTCGTCACGGATTTTCTCGAGGGACTCGAACGAGCGCGGGGAGGCGGCGTCCACCACGGCCCCCAGCGACAGAACTCCGCTGCGCACCTCCACTCCGCACTCCGCGAGCAGAAGTTTGCACACGGCGCCGGCCGCCACGCGCGCAGCGGACTCCCGGGCGGACGCGCGCTCCAGGACGTCCCGCAGGTCGGTCGCGCCGAACTTCATTCCCCCCGCGAGGTCGGCGTGGCCGGGTCGGGGCCGCGTGAGGCTCCGCTCGGCCGCTGCCGCGGGATCGTTCTCGAGCGGGTTCATCACGTTCGACCAGTTCGCGAAGTCGCGGTTCTCGATCCCGATCGCGATGGGGGAGCCGAGCGTGACGCTGCCCCGGACTCCGCCCTCGAAGAGCGCGTGATCCTTCTCGATCTTCATCCGGCCGCCCCGCCCGTAGCCGTGCTGCCGCCGCGCGAGCTCGCGGTCCACGAACGCCGGGTCGATCCGGAGTCCCGCGGGAATCCCCTCGAGGATCGCGGTCAGGCGCGGGCCGTGCGATTCGCCGGCGGTGAGGAGTCGGAGCGGGGGCACGGAAGAATCCTGACATAGCGGGGGTGGTTGCAGGCCGGCAGTTAGACTCCAATGCGGCAAGTGGAGACCGGAACCCGGTGAAGAGATACGTTCTCAAGACGCCCGCCGGTCAGAAGACCTACCGGGTCGACTACGACCGGGAGCTGAACGAGGAGCAGCGCCAGGTCGTGCTCGCGGGCGGGGGGCCGATCCTCGTCATCGCGGGCGCCGGCTCCGGCAAGACCCGCACGCTCGTGTACCGGGTGGCGCGACTGATCGAGTCGGGAACCGACCCCTCCCGGATCATGCTGCTGACGTTCACCAACAAAGCGTCCCGCGAGATGCTCCGGCGGGTCGAGATGCTCCTGTCGGTCGACACGCGGCGCCTCATGGGCGGCACGTTTCACTCCGTGGGGAGCCGGCTCCTGCGGCGTTTCGGGAGCCGCGTCGGCCTCTCGTCCAACTTCACGATCCTCGACGAGGAGGACTCGCGGGAGATGTTCGATGCCGCGACGTCCGACCTCAAGGTTCAGACGCTCGAGAAGCGGTTTCCCAAGGGGGACGTACTTCTCGACCTCTACTCCTTCACGATCAACACCTCCCGGCCCTTCACCGAGGTCCTGGCCGAGCGGGCGCCGCACTTCCTGCCGCTGGAACAGGAGATCCTCCACGTCGTCCAGCAATACCGGGAACGAAAGCGCGCCGCCAACGCCGCGGACTACGACGACCTCCTCCTCTCCTGGAAAAGGCTGCTGGCCGAGGCGCCGGAGGTCGCGGCCCAGCTCGCAGCGTCCTACGACCACGTTCTCGTGGACGAGTACCAGGACACGAACAAGCTCCAGGGCGAGATCGTCGACGGAATGGGGAAGATCCGGCGGAACGTGGCGGTCGTGGGCGACGACGCGCAGGCGATCTACTCGTTTCGCGGCGCGTCGTTCGCGAACATCCTCGGCTTCCCGGAGCGGTATCCCGACGCGAAGACCTTCCGCCTCACCCGGAACTACCGATCGACGCCCGAGATCCTGGCGCTCGCGAACGCGTCGATCGCGCACAATCAGAAGCAGTTTCCGAAGGACCTGCAGGCATCGCGGCCCGCCGGCCCGGTCCCCGCGGTCGTGCCGCTCGCCGACGTCGCGGAGCAGGCGCGGTTCGTGGCCCAGCGCATCCTGGAGTGGCACGACGAGGGGGACGCGCTCGCCGACATCGCGGTGCTCTACCGCGCGCACTACCAGGCGCTGGAGCTCCAGATCGAGCTGACGCGCCGCGGCATCCCGTACGAGATCCGCTCGGGGACCCGCTTCTTCGAGCAGCGGCACGTCAAGGACGTGCTCGCGTTCCTGAAGATCGTCGTCAACCCCAAGGACGAGCTCTCCTGGAAGCGGGCGTTGAAGATCTTTCCGCGCGTGGGGGAGCGGTCGGCGTCGTCCGTGTGGGAGTCGATCCGCGGGGCGCCCGATCCGCTCGTGGCTTTCCGCTCCCGGCCGTCCGCCGGCCCGACGTCCCGGGGGAGTGAGGCAGCGCTGACCCCCTTCCGCAACCTCGTCTCCCGGCTCGACTCGCCGTCGCTCCGCTCCTCTCCGGCGGAGGCGATCCGGTTCGTAGTCGAATCGGTCTATCGCGACTACGCGCGCGCGAAGTTCCCCAACGGCGAGGCGCGCCTGGACGACCTCGAGCAGCTCGCCCAATTCGCGCAGACCTATGAATCCCTGCCCGGTTTCCTGGGGGAGGTCACGCTCTTCAACGAGCTTTCGGGCGAGGACGTCCAGGCGGGCGAGCCGTCGGACGACCGCGTGGTCCTTTCCTCCGTGCACCAGGCGAAGGGCCTCGAGTGGAGTCGCGTCGCCGTGATCTGGCTCTCGGAGGGGAGATTCCCGAGCTATCGCGCGGCGGTCACGGAGGACGGCCTGGAGGAGGAACGGCGGCTCTTCTACGTCGCCGTGACCCGTGCGAAGAACGAGGTCGCGCTCACGTACCCGATGCTGGCGCGGGACCGTTACGGCGTCGACGTGATCCTGGAGCCGTCCCGTTTCGTGGCCGAGCTGCCCGAGGACGTGTACGAGCGGTGGGCCGTGGAGCTCGAGGCAGGAGCCGCGGAACCGGCCGGGGAGAACGAGACCATCCACTAGTCGTGCGAAAATAGGGCATGGCGCCCCCGGCGACGGCGGAAGCGTGAGAGCGGACGATCTCTATGCCGCGATCTGCCGGGAGGCGCTCGAGTCCCGACAGCGCGACGTCATGACGTTCGTGGACAACGGGATGACCGGCATGTCCGCCCGCCTCGAGAAGACGCTCTTCAAGCTCGCCGAAGGCCACTACCTGCTGGGCCTCGGGCCGTACAACGCGGGGCTGGTGCGGCTCGACTTCGAGGAGCTCCTGATCGGCCGGGAGGTCCCGGAGTTCATCGGCGTCGGCATGCCGGTCTCCGGGTTCCGCGTCTCGTCGCCCGACGCTTTCCTGAACACCGAGGTCTCGCGGTTGCACGCAAAGCTCGTCCGCCGCCACGCGACCGACGGCTTCCACTACCTGCTCGTCGACATGCGTTCGACGTGCGGAACGTACCTGAACGGCGACCCGGTCCCGCAGCCCGACGACCTGGGCGGCGCTTCCGAGGAGGACTGCGCGCGGCCCCTGCTCTCCGGCGATTTCTTCTCGCTCGGCCCGTCCGCGGTCAACCTGTTCCTGTTCTTCCAGAAGTGAACGATCCCGGGCGATCCGGGAAAACAGCGGCGGTTCTCTTCGGCGGCGCGGTCGCTTTCGTTGCCGGCGTCCAGATCGTCCGCGCGATCCGCCCGGCGCTCCTGCTCGATCCGGATCCCGCCTGGGCGGTGGCGCGATTCCTCCTGTGGCTGGGCCTGTTCTCGGGAACCGCGGCCGCCGGCGGGCTGGCCGCCGGAGTCTTTCGCGTCTGGGTGAAGAGCCGTTTCGGTCCGGCGGAGCTGCGGCCGCTCGCGCTCTCGCGGACGGCAATCGTGGCGTTGGCGGCCGCAGCGGTGGTCGTGGGAATGCTCCTGCGGTTCGTGGCGCTCGATCGGATCCCGCCCTCTCTCTGGATCGACGACCTCTCGCTCATTCCGGCGGCCCTCGAGCTGCACGGAAACCTCTCCGACTTCGCCGACACCGTCCGGGCCTCGCCGTACGGCGTGTTGAAGCCGTACGGCAGCGTCGGCGTTCTCTACCTGGAGCTCTACCGTGAGGCGCTGCGCGCGTTCGGGACCACGGTATTCGGCGTGCGGTTCCTTTCGGCGGCGGCGGGCGCCCTGTCGGTCGTGACCGCGATGCTCGTCGCCCGCGCGCTTCTGCCGTCGGGGGCAGGGGCACTCGCGGCGCTCGTCCTCGCCGGCCTCCGCTGGAACCTCCTGATGTCGCGGTGGGCGTGGAACGCCATCGTGCTGGCGCCGTTCGCGGACGTCGCCGCGCTCCTGCTGATCCGCGCGCGACGGAAGCGGAGCCTGCTGACGGGGCTGGCGGCCGGTCTCGTCGCCGGACTGTGCGCGCACCTCTACCTCGCGGCGTGGATCGTGGCGGCCGCGCTTTTCGCCTACGCGCTCTGGCCGGACGGGCGTGAAGGGGGAGGCCGCTTCCGGCTGCGGCTGGCGTTCGCCTTCGCCCTGGCGTTTGCGGTCGCGGCGTCGCCGCTCTTCCTCTCCCGCAAGCCGGGGGGGAGCCCCTACTTCGCCCGCGCATCGGACCACAACGTCCTGCGCGAGATGCGCTACCTGCGCTCGCCGATGCCCGCGTTGCTCGCTGCAGCGGATGCGATCGCCTCGCCGTGGTTCAAGAGCGACCCCTTCGATCACCACGACCTGCCGGGAAAGACGCGGCTCGGCTGGATCCTCGGCATCCCGGTCGCGATCGCCCTCGGCCGCTCGCTGGTCCGGCGGAGAGATCCCGTCTCCGGTTTCCTTCTTTGCCACGCGGCGGCTGCCTTCGCCGCGGCGGTCGCCGGCGGGCATGCCGGCATTCCCAACGGGTATCGGTTCGTCTACCTGTCGAACGTGACCGCGGTGGCCGCGTCCTGCGGGATCCTCGCGCTCTGCGGCCTCGCCCCGCCGGCGCGGCGCCGGGCCGCGGCGATGGCGGCCGTGGGTCTCGTGGCGATCTCCGGAACGCTCGGCGCGCGCGACGCGCTGCTGCGGTGGCCCGAGCGGCCCGAGACGTTCGGCGGCTTCTTCGGGCACGACACGCTCCTCGGCCGCGCGGTCGCGCGGTGGGAGCGTTACGGGCGCGTCTCGGTCGAACCGGACGTCGGCCACGCGCAGATCACGTTCCAGACGGTCCGACGCTATCGGCTCGACCCGGACGGCGCGAAGCTCGCACGGCCCGCCGGCGATCCGGTGCGACGGACGTTCCGGGTCACGACGCCCGGAGCTCCCGCCCGCGTCGGGGAGCGGCGGGTCGAGCGGGTCGGCGACGCGTGGGGGCGGGACTGGGGCTGGGTCTACGGGCGGCGGGAGTAGCCGAAAGGTTCCCGCGCGGAGTGCCGCGTCAGCCGGCCGGCGCCGTCGAGGCGCGCGGGCCCGGAACGGCGCGCGCGAGAATCTCCTCGTGCACGTCGAAGGCGGACGGGCGGATCTCCTGGAGGCCCTCGCGGGGATCCCAGATGCCCATCGTGCGAAGGGGCGGCCGATAGATGTGGAGCGAGACCGCCCGCGAACGCGGGATCAGGCGGTGGAGTACGGTCGGGCCGGTCTCCGAGAGGTCGCCCTCCGGCCGCACGCGCGAATCGGCCAGCTCCGGCAGCTCCTTCGGGACCGTGAATCGCTCCTCGACGACGGTGCCCGAGAGAATGGCCATGCCGCCGAGCACGCCGCGGTGGTCGTGGATCGGGGTGATCTGGCCGGCCTCCCAGCCGATCACCATGACCTCCCAGTCCTCCCAGAGCAGCACGGGATGGCGAACGTAATGGCCCGGGTCGAACTGCACGCGCTCGAGGTAGCGATCGGCCTCCGGGGCGAGGCGCCGCGCCAGGCTCGCGGGGGTTGGCCGCTCCGGGCCCACCGCGTGCTCGAGGAGAATTTCGCGGATGACTTCGGAGAAGTTCATCGAGAAATTCTATAGCCGGGAGGCGGCAGGCGGCAGGGGGCAGGCGAGGCGGATCACGGATAGCTGATAGCTTCCTCTTTCCATGAGGATCGCGGTCGTCCCCGGGGACGGAATCGGCGTGGACGTCACGCGCGAAGCCGTCAAGGTCCTCGAGAAGGTTGCATCGCTCCGAGCGCTTCCCTTCGAGCCGGTCTTCTTCCCGTGGGGCGCGGACCACTACCTCGCGACCGGCGAGACCGTGCCGCCCGGCGCGTTCGACGACCTGGCCCGGAATTTCGACGCGATCTTCATGGGGGCGTTCGGCGACCCGCGCGTCCCCGACATGCGGCACGCCGCCGAGATCCTGCTGGGCGCGCGCTTCGTGCTGGATCTCTACGTCAACTACCGTCCGGTCCGCTGCCTGGACGACCGCCTCTGCCCGCTGAAGAGATTTTCCGCGTCGGACGTCGACTTCGTCGTCTTCCGGGAGAACACGGAGGGCTCCTACGTCGGAGCGGGGGGGCACCTGAAGAAGGGAACGTCCGACGAGGTCGCCGTGCAGGAGGATGTCTCCACGCGCAAGGGCGTGGAGCGGATCGTGCGGTACGCATTCGAGTACGCGCGGTCCCGCCGGCGCAAGCGGGTCGTGATGTCCGACAAGTCCAACGCCATGCGTTACGTCGGAGACCTCTGGCAGCGCGTGTTCGCCGAGGTCGGTCGCGAGTACCCGGACGTCGAGTCGTCCCACCTGTACATCGACGCGCTCTGCATGCAGATGGTCAAGGACCCGAGCCAGTTCGACGTCGTAGTGACCAACAACATGTTCGGCGACATCGCGACGGACCTGGGCGCCGCGCTTCAGGGGGGACTCGGCATGGCGGCCTCCGGCAACCTCCACCCGGGCCGGATCTCGATGTTCGAGCCGGTCCACGGCTCGGCGCCGAAGTACGCCGGGACCGGAAAGGCGAATCCCTTCGGCGCCATCCTGACCGCGTCCCTTCTGCTGGAGCACCTGGGCCACGCGGCGGAGGCAGCAGCGGTCGAACGGGCCGTCGCGCGGTGCGTCCGGGAAGGGCGCGCGACCGCCGACGTCGGAGGAACACTCGCGACGTCCGCTGCGGGCGACGCGGTCTGCGAGCGGATCGAATTTGACTGACGGTCTTGGTAGAATTGGCCCATAAAAAGGAGAACAACCCATGGAGATTCTGAACCGCCGTTCCTTCGGGATCGTCCTTGCCGCTGCGCTGGGCATCGCCCTGGTCGCCGCGCCGAGCGCGCTCGCCAAGGGGGGAAAGACGTTTCTCGACTCCGATGACGCCAAGGAGGCCAACGAGCCGCAGAAGTTCCTGCCGGACTACGACAAGCTCACCAAGGGCAAGGACGCCGACTGGGTTTACTTCCCGGAGGGGAGTCTCAAGAAGTACCGGACCGTGGAGGTCAAGGAATTCGGAGAGAACGGCCGCGGCCACGAGGCCCGCGAGGCCGCCCGGGAAGGCAAGGAGTACATGGAGGAGTGGCTCGAGAAGGGCGGCTTCAAGCTCGCGGACAAAGGAGCGGAGCTGGTCATCGAGGGCAACGTCTTCAACGCGTGGGAACCCGGCACCGGCGCCCGGATCTGGGGGGGCTGGATGGCGAACCCGGGGGTCGGCCTGGAGGTGATCCTGAAGGACTCGAGCGGCAAGATCGTGGGTGAGATCCGGCACAAGAACCGGGGCTCCACGATTCCCGACGCCGTCGAAAACGCCCTGGAGGAGGTCAGCAAGGCGATCCAGGACGGCCGCTAACGACCTTCGACCAGAGTCGGGGTCCTCGGATCCAACTCTTCCATCCAATGGACTTGCACGCCCGGCGGGCTCCCGGCGACGCGGGGGCCCGCCTTTTGCTGCCCCCCGGGCGTGGTAGCGTAATTTTCGGACTGAGGAGATAGCGAAGATTCCCGACCCGAAACCGGCCGTCTCGCTTCCCGATGCGGGCTTTACCGCCCTTTTCGGCATCGCCGACGAGAACCTGAGGGCCATCGAGGAGGCTTTCTCCGTGCGTCTCGCCGCCCGGGGCAACGAGGTTTCGGTCGTGGGGACCGGAGAGGGGGAGGACGCCGCCCGCCGTCTCCTCGCGGCCTTCTCGGAGCTCGCGGCCATGGGGTACCCGTTGAAGGGCAGCGACGTGACGACCGCGATCCGGGTCCTGAAGGAAAACCCGGGGGCCTCGCTCGTCGAGTTCTTCAGCGAGAGCCCGTTCGGTCCGTCGCTTCGGTCGGTCGTCTCGGCCCGCAACAACAAGCAGCGTCTCTACGTCCAGACCATCGACCGGCACGACCTGGTGTTCTCGATCGGCCCCGCCGGCACCGGCAAGACCTACCTCGCGGTCGCGATGGCCGCCGCGGCGCTGCTCGAGAAGAAGGTCAAGCGCATCGTTCTCGCGCGACCGGCGGTCGAGGCCGGCGAACGGCTGGGCTTCCTGCCCGGGGACATGGTCGAAAAGGTCAACCCCTACCTGCGACCGCTCTACGACGCCCTGTACGACATCCTGGGTTACGAGCGCACCGCAAAGCTCCTGGAGCGCGGGATCATCGAGGTCGCGCCGATTGCCTTCATGCGCGGCAGGACGTTGAACGACGCGTTCATCATCCTGGACGAGGCCCAGAACACCACGTCCGAGCAGATGAAGATGTTCCTGACGCGCATCGGTTTCGGATCGAAGGCCGTCGTCACCGGCGATATCACCCAGGTCGACCTGCCGCAGGGCAAGACCTCCGGCCTGCGCGAAGCGCATCAGCTCCTGTCGTCGATCGAGGGGATCCGTTTCGTGATCTTCGACGAACGCGACGTCGTGCGGCACCCCCTCGTCCAGTCCATCATCACCGCCTACGACGCTCTGGACCGCGAGCGCGAGGCGGCGATCGCGCGGCCGGCCTCCGGCCGCTGATCCGCTCGTACCCATGTCCGGCCGGATCTTCTCGATTTCCTTTCAACCTCATTTGAGGGGGACGGCCGGCGTCCGGCCCTCCCTCGGAGACCGGGAGCGATGACCGCGCCCCGCGAGAAGCCGGCGACGTTTTCGCGGCGCCGCGCCGTGTCCCGGGAGACCGGCTCCGAACCGATCGAGCCGCGGCGGTTGCGCCCGTTCTTCTGGGGAACGCTCTACGTTCTCGTCACGACGCTCGCGTTCGCGCCGACGCTGACGTTCCGCACGGCTCCGGTTCGGGCAGGCTCGATCGCGACCCGCGACGTCGTCGCGCCGCGCGACCTGATCGTGCCGGACCCCGAGGCCACCGCCCGGCGGAGGACGGAGGCGGGCGCGGAGGTCCTCCCGGTCTACGACTTCGACGGCGCGGCGCCGGCGAAGTTCGACTCCGAGCTCCGGAACTCCTTCTCCCGGGCCCGCGCCGCGTTTGCGCGGTCCGGCTCCCGCGGAGAAGTGACCGACGACGTTCGCGACGCGTTCCACCTCCCGATCGGCGACGAGGCCCTCGCGGCCCTCGCGCGACTCGGCTTTTCCGCCGCGATCGAGGACCGCCTCGCGGCGATCGGACGCGACCTCTACCGCGACGGCATCGTGGACAACCGGGAGCTCTACCAGGAGGGGCCGAACGTCCTGGTTCGCGACACCTCGACGGGCAGCGAGCATCGCCAGAAGAGCTCGCCCCCCGCGATCGAATACGGATCGGAGGCGAAGTCCGAGGTCTCCGGGCGGCTGACGGACAGCCCGCTCCGGCCACCGGAGCGCGCCGAGGTGGCCGCGTTCCTGGCCGCGTCCCTCCGTCCCAACCTGACCCGGAACGCGGCCGAGACCGCGAAGCGCCGGCAGGAGGCGTCGGCCGCGGTCGAGAGCGTCTTCACCAAGATCCCGCGCGGAAAGGTCATCGTCCGCAAGGGGGACGAGATCACTCCGCGCACCTCGCTGTGGGTCGCCGCGGTGCGCGCGTCGCTATCCGACCCGTCGTCCTGGGTCAAGGTGGCCGGGATCCTGATCCTCCAGACCCTGGCAGCCATCGCGTTCTGGCTCGACGCGCGGAGGTACATCCGGCGGCGCCGGGACCGCCCGCCCGAGACGATCTATGCCTCGATGGTTTCGGCCGGGATCCTTTTCGCGCTGCTGCTGCGGGGATTCTTCGTGCTCGCCCAGGGCTTCTCGTCGAGCTTCGAAGGCGCAGCGACTGCGGCGGCGACCTACTACGCGCTGCCGTTCGCGGCGGGCCCCATCGTCGCGGGCCTGGTGTCCGGTTTCGGCCCGGCTCTCCTGTTCGCCTCAGCCAACGCGGTCGGCGCGGGCGTCCTCATGGGCCAGAGCTTCCCGTTCGCGCTCTTCGCCCTCGTCGGGTCCCTCGCCGGGATCTTCGCCGCGGGCAAGGTCCGCGCGCGGACGGTGCTCCTCACGATGGGCGGATTCGTCGCCGCAGCGAACCTGATCTCGATCACCGCGATCCAGTTCCTGAACGCGGAGCCGGTCGGCTGGAGCTTCGCGCTGGACGCGCTGGGAGGGCTCGTCGGCGGCCTGCTCGTCTCGGCGACGGTGGGACTCCTGCTCCCGGTGTTCGAGCACTTCTTCCACGTGACGACCGACATCCGGCTTCTCGAGCTCTCCAACCAGAACCTGCCGCTGCTCCGCAACCTCGCGCTCGAGGCGCCCGGAACCTACCAGCACTCGCTCATGGTCGGGCACCTCGCGGAGGCCGCGGCCGAGGCGATCGCGGCGGATGCGCTCCTCGCCCGGGTGTCCGGGTACTACCACGACATCGGAAAGACGCGGATGCCGGTGTACTTCATCGAGAACCAGTCGAAGGGCTTCAATCGCCACGACCGCCTGGAGCCGTCGATGAGCGCCCTCATCATCGCGACCCACGTCAAGGAAGGCGTGGAGATGGCACGCAAGGCGCGGCTGCCGGAGCCGATCGTGGCGGCCATCCGCGAGCACCACGGCACGAAGCTGATCCGGTACTTCTACCAGAAGGCGTTGACGCGTTCGGAGCCGGGCGGAAGCGCCGTCCACGAGACCGAATACCGCCATCCCGGGCCGAAGCCGCGGAGCCGCATCACCGGGATTCTCATGATTGCCGACGCCGTGGAAGCGGCGTCCCGCACGATCGTCGAGCCGACGCCGCCGAAAATCCGGGCGATGATCCAGACGATCGTGGACGACTGCCTGCGCGACGGGCAGTTCGACGAGTGTGATCTGACCATGCGCGACCTCGCCCTCATCGTCGACGCACTCGAGAAAACCGTGACGACGATCTTCCACCACCGGATCGACTACCCCGGGTTCGACTTCGAGCCGGAGCGGACCAAGCGGAAGGTCGAGGCGCCGGCGCCGCCCGCGGTCGCGGGAGGAGCCGGACTGCCGCCCGCCGGCCGGCCCGCCTGAGACGCGCGGTGGCAGAAGGCCGCAGAAGGGACCGATGGACGTCGACGTTCGAACCAGCGCTTCGGGCGCTCCGCCGCCCGCGCGGGTCCGCCGGATCCTGGGCAGGGCCGCTCAGGCCACGGGGGACCGCGGTCGGGAGGTCTCCGTTCTTTTCTGCGG
>JBKPMI010000008.1:0-1036 GCA_046732075.1 Acidobacteriota bacterium
GACCCTGACCGATCGCCGGCTGACGGTTCGTCTCTCCGGCTCGCGCCGGGACGCCGCGAATTTCCTGGCCGCTCTCTCGGCGCGCTACCGGGTCGCCGACTTCGAGGTTTCCTCCGCGTCGCTCGAGGACGCGTTCCTCGAGGCGGTCGGGGAGGGGGACGGGAAGTGAGCGCGGCCGCGTTCCCCGCGTGGCGGCGGGTGGTCGCCGTCGCCGGACGGGAGACCCGTTTTCGCTTCTCCAACTTCGGCTGGCTGTTCTGGGACCTCTGCTATCCCGCCGGGTACCTCCTCGCTCTCGGCGCCGGCCTGTCCCACCTTCTCGTGGCCGACATCGCGGGAGGAAGCTACTCGTCGTTCCTGCTCCCCGGCATTCTCGTCATGGCCGGACAGACGCTCGCGGTGAACTCGTCCTGGGCTCTCTTCACGGATCGCGACAACGGGATCTTCTTCGAGCACCTCACCTACCCGCTCACGCGGGCGAACTTTCTCGGCGGCCGGCTCCTCTTCAACCTCGGGATGGGCGCGCTCCAGTCGCTGGTGCTGATCGTCGCGGCGATCTTCGTGCTCCGCGTCCCGGTCGGCCCGGGACGGTTTGCGGGCCTCCTGGTGGCGGCGCTCGCCGCGATCCCGCTGTGGTTCTTCGGCCTCTTCGCGGCGGCGATCCGGATCCGCCGGATGGACGCGTACGCCACGTTCCAGAACATCGTGTTTCTGGGGGCGCTGCTGATCTCGCCGGTGTTCTATCCGATCGACCGGATGCCGTCATGGTTCCGGGCCGTCGCCTACGCCAACCCGCTGACATGGTCGGTCGACATCCTCCGCGGGATCGCTTTCGGCGGCATGCGCGGCGGCCGGCTCGCGCTCGAAGCCGGAGCGTACGCTGCCGGCACGGCGGCGGCGTTCGTGTGGGCGCTCCGGAGCCTGAGGACCGCGCTGCGATGATCGCCCGCGTCTGGCACGGCTGGACGACCCGCGAGAACGCGGCGGCCTACGAGGAGCTCCTGAGATCCGAGATCCTGCCCGGCATCGCGCGGCG
>JBKPMI010000009.1:0-4597 GCA_046732075.1 Acidobacteriota bacterium
CATCAGCCGCTCGTTGACCCGCGAAAAGTTCGAGCAGCTGGTCGCCGACCTCATCGACCGAACCGCCGCGCCATGCCTGGATGCCCTCGCGTCCGCGAAGATGCAGCCGTCCGACGTGGACCAGGTGATCCTGGTCGGAGGTCAGACCCGGACTCCGCGCGTCCAGCGGATGGTGGCGGAGCTCTTCGGCCGTGAGCCGTCCCGCGAGATCAACCCGGACGAGGTCGTGGCCATCGGCGCCGCGATCCAGGGGGGCGTCCTCAAGGGGGAGATCAAGGAGGTCGTCCTTCTCGACGTCACCCCGCTCTCCCTCGGCATCGAGACGCACGGCGGCCTCTTCGAGAAGCTGATCGAGAGGAACGCCACGATTCCGACGAAGAACACGAAAGTCTTCACGACGGTCGCCGACAACCAGTCCGTGGTGGAAATCCACGTCCTCCAGGGGGAGCGCGAGCTCTCCCGGGAGAACAAGTCGCTCGGCCGCTTCGAGCTCGTCGGGATTCCGACGGCGCCGCGGGGCGTTCCCCAGATCGAAGTGACGTTCGCCATCGACTCCAACGGAATCGTGCACGTCTCGGCTCGGGACCTCGCGACCGGAAAAGCGCAGGGGATGCAGTTGAACCCGGCCGGCGGGCTGTCTCAGTCCGAGATCGATCGGATCATCCGGGAGGCGTCGGCGTTCGCCGCCGCCGACAACGAGCGGAGGGAGATCACCCAGCTCCGCAACCGGCTGGAGGGGATGCTCGTCTCCAACGAACGGGTGCTGGGGGAGTTCTCCGAGGTGCTCTCGCCCGACGAGCGCGAAAGGATCGAGGAGACGCTGAAGCGCTCGCGCGAGCTTTCCGAGAGCGAATCGCGCGACGAGCTGATGGAAGCACTCTTCGACATGAACGGCGTGGCCAAGGTGCTCACCCGGGTCATGCTGCAGCGGGCGGCCGGCGAAGCCCCCGCCTCGTCGCGATAGATGGCCCGGCGCGACTACTACGAGATCCTGGGAGTTTCCCGGGACGTCGAGAGCGCGGGGTTGAAGTCCGCGTATCGCCGGCTGGCTCTCCAGTACCACCCGGACCGGAACCCGAACGACCCCGAGGCCGCCGAGAAGTTCAAGGAAGCGTCCGAAGCGTACGCCGTGCTCTCCGACCCGGAGAAGCGGGAGCGGTACGACCGCTTCGGCCACAGCGGCGTCGGCGGCGCCGCCGGCGGTTTCGGCGGATTCGGCGGCTTCGATCCGTCGGTGTTCGGCGACTTCTCGGATCTGCTGGGCGACCTCTTCGGTTTCTCGGCGCCGCGGGAGCGGCGGATGGCCGGCAGTGATCTCGTTTACCGGATGGAGATCACGCTGAAGGACGCGGCGTTCGGCGTCGACGCGCCGATCACGATCTCCCGCTTGCGGCCGTGCGAGACGTGTCACGGCTCGGGGGCGGAGCCCGGCACGTCCCCGGTGACCTGCCCGTCCTGCAAGGGGCGCGGCCGCCAGCGGTTGTCCCAGGGATTCCTCGTGATGACCCGGACCTGCAGTCAATGCGGAGGCGAGGGCAAGATCGTGGAGAAGCCCTGCCACTCCTGTCGGGGCGAGGGAACTCGCCGGGAGTCGCGCCAGCTCGACATCCGGATTCCGGCAGGGGTCGAGGACGGATCGCGCCTCCGCCTGTCGGGCGAGGGGGACGCGGGGCCCGCTGGCGGCGCGGCCGGAGACCTCTACGTCGTTCTGACCGTGACCCCACACGAGATCTTCGAGCGCTCCGGGGACGATCTCGTCGTTCCGCTCGACCTTCCGTTCCCGACTCTGGTTCTGGGCGGCGAGGTTTCCGTCCCCACGCTCGACGGCGAGCCGGAGACGGTGACCGTCCCCGCCGGCACTGCGGTCGGCAGTGAGATCCGCCTGAAGGGCCGCGGACTCGGGCGGCTCGGCCGCAATCGCCGCGGCGACCTCGTCGTCCGGACGGGCGTCGCGATTCCGGAAAAGCCCACGGCCCGTGAAAAAGAGCTGCTCCGAAAGTACGCCGAGGAAATCGGCGCGCCCGTCGGCGGGAAGACCGTCCTGGACAAGGCCAAGAAGATCTTTTCGTGATGCGGTAGGCGGCAGGCGCCGGGAGTCGCGATGTCTCGGCTGAAATACTCCCGGCTCGTGGTTCCCCGGAAGGCGAAGGACGACGCGGTCCTCGGAATCCTCTCGCTCTACGACCCGCTCGGGTTCCAGGAGCGCGGCGACGACCTGATCGCGTTCTACCGCCACGCTCCCTCCGCGCGGGCGGCGGGAGAAGCGCTCGAATCGTCCCGCATCCGGCACGACCTCGAGACCGATCTTCCGGAGGAGGATCCGCTCGAGGCGTATCGCGCGGCTTCGCGCCCGTTCGTAGTCGGCGAGCGATTCTGGATCGACCCGGGGCCGCCGTCGACCGCGGCGCCGCCCGCCGGCCGGATCGCGTTGCGGCTCCCGGCATCGCGCGCGTTCGGGACCGGAGGACACGAGTCGACGCGGCTGGCGCTCCGCGCGCTCGAGGAGGAGCGCCTCGATGGAGCCGACGTGCTCGACGCCGGGACGGGCTCGGCTGTTCTCGCGCTCGCGGCCGTCGCGCTCGGAGCGCGGCGCGCGTTCGGATTCGACTCCGACACCGAAGCGATCTTCGTGGCGCGCGACAACCTCCGGCTCCATCCGTTCGGGGGCCGGGTCGCGCTTGCGGCA
Organism: Acidobacteriota bacterium; assembly: GCA_046732075.1. Classification (GTDB taxonomy): domain Bacteria; phylum Acidobacteriota; class Thermoanaerobaculia; order UBA5066; family Gp7-AA6; genus Gp7-AA6. Next base: position 2,687 of record JBKPMI010000009.1, read on the forward strand.
TGCACCGCGGCCGCCGTCTCCGGCGCCTTCCGGGTCGTGGTGGCGAACCTCCTGCCGGAAGAGCTCCTGCCGATGAAGGCCCTCCTCTTCGCGCGTGTTGCTCCGGGCGGGCGTCTGGTCGCCTCGGGAATCCCGACGGAACGGGAGGAAGAGGTCGTCTCGAAGCTGAAGGGGCGCCGCTGGACGCTCGGCGGCTGCCGGAGGGAAAACGGCTGGACGTGCGCGACGCTCGAGCGCGGCTGATCGTCGGGAGGATCCCGGCCGTCGGTGAGACCGTGCGGTTGACGCCGGAGGAAGCGGCACATGCGAGCGCGCGCCGCCTGCGCGTGGGCGACGCGGTCCTCCTCGCCGACGGCACCGGACGCACGGGCACCTCCGAAATCGAGCGCATTTCGGGGCGCGAAGTGATCGCGCGGGTCACCGATCTCGCGCCCGCGCCGGCGGCGACCTCTCCGATCTCGCTCTACCTCGCGGGGCTGCGGCCGGAGCGGCTCGCGTGGGCAGTCGAGAAGGCAACCGAGCTCGGCGCGGCGCGCGTCGTCGTCGTCGCAACCGACCGCACGCAGTCGTTCCGCGCGTCTGCGGGGCTTCTGCCGCGCCTCGATCGCGTGGCGCGCGAGTCCTCCAAGCAGTGCGGCCGGCCGGACTGGCCCGCGATCTCGGGCCCCGTCGATCTGCGCAGCGTCCTCGACGCCGAGACCGCTCGTCACCGCCTGTTTCTCGATCCGGAGGGCGGCCGGTTTCCGCGGCGGATGGCGCCCGACGCCGCCGCCGCAATCCTCGTCGGGCCGGAAGGCGGCTGGACGCGCGCGGAGAAGGAACGCGCCGCCGCGTCCGGATGGAAGTCCGTCGCGCTTCCCGCGGGATTGCTCCGGGCGGAAACGGCGGCGGTCGCAGCTCTCGTGATGATCCGGTCCGCGATGGATCCGGTTTGATCCTTTTCGCCTCGGAACCGGGTTAGACTGCGCCGACCCTCCCAAGTCCTCCAACGGAGGTTTCCGAATGTCGTACGAGGAAGTTCAAAAGGTCTGGATGAACGGCCGGCTCGTGGATTTCGCGGACGCGAAGATCCACGCGTTCTCGCACGTCTTTCACTACGGCTCCGCGATGTTCGAGGGCACGCGCGTGTACGACACGCGAAACGGTCCGGCCGCGTTCCGCCTCGACGACCACATCGAACGGCTTTACCACTCCTGCAAGGTGTACCGGATGGAGATCCCGTACACGCCGCAGGAATTCCGGGACGCGATCTTCGAGACCATCCGCGCGAACAATTTCGGCGCCTGCTACATCCGGCCGGTCGTCTACCGCGGCCTGGGCGCTCTCGGCGTCAACCCGTTCAAGAGCCCGGTGGACGTGGTCATCGCGGTGTGGCAGTGGGGCCAGTACCTGGGGGAGGACGCGGTCCAGAACGGCGTCGACGTCTGCGTCTCGTCCTGGAACCGCATGGCGCCGAACACCTTCCCGGCGATGGCCAAGGCGACCGGCAACTACCTGAACTCGATGCTCATCAAGATGGAGGCGCTCGTCAACGGATACACCGAGGGCATCGCGCTCGACAACGCCGGACGGATCTCGGAGGGCAGCGGCGAGAACATCTTCCTCGTCTACCACGGCCGCATTTTGACGCCGCCGCTCGCGGGCACGATCCTCCCGGGAATCACGCGGGAGTCCGTGATCACGCTGGCGAAGGACGCGGGCTACGAGGTCGTCGAGCAGCAGATCGCGCGCGAGATGCTCTACGTCGCGGACGAAGTCTTCTTCACCGGCACGGCCGCAGAGATCACCCCGGTCCGCACGGTCGACCGGATCCCGGTCGGCAGCGGCGTCCGGGGACCGGTCACGGAACGGCTCCAGAAGGACTTCTTCTCCCTCCTCGAGGGCGAAGCCGAGGACCGGTACGGGTGGCTG
>JBKPMI010000010.1:0-1803 GCA_046732075.1 Acidobacteriota bacterium
GTGACGACGTACGGCGCACCGTCGTGCGACCCGATGTCGTAGACCGCCGTGATGTTGGGATGGTTCAGGATCCCCGCCGCCCGCGCCTCCTGCTCGAACCGCCGCAGGCGGTCCGGATCCGTCGAGAACGACGCCGGCAGCACCTTGATCGCGACGTCCCGCCCGAGACGCGGGTCCTTCGCGCGGTAGACCTCCCCCATCCCGCCCGCGCCGATCGGCGCGACGATCTCGTAGGGTCCGAGTCGGGAACCGGCGGCGAGGCTCACTTGACCTCCGACACCAGGAAGAGGTGGGAGAGCATCCGCCGGAACGTGTAGGCGTGCGCTCGACCATCCCGCGAGAGGACGATTTCGCGTACGTTCATGACCCCCGTCGAATCGAGAGGTCCGACCTTGCGGACCGGCTCCCGTTTTCCGGTCTTGACGTTCACCCGCTCGACCGTCGTCGGAACCTCGTCGATTCGAAAGACGAGGACCGACTCCTCGCCGTCCCAGCCCATCAGCTGTTCACCGACGTCCGTACCGGGGATGGCGCTGACACTTCCGCCGTCGACCGGATAGACGCGCAGCCCTTCGGGCGACATCGCGATCACCCTCCGTCCGTCGGGAGAGACTTCACCAAGGGAAGTGCCTTCCGGCGTCAGCGGACGCGGACCGCCCCCGTCGACTGACTGCCGATAGCACCGGACCGCACGCCCCGCTTCGTTTCCGCACGCGAGAACCGTTCGGCCGTCCGGGAAGAACCGCGCGGAGTCGTAGCCGAGGAGACCGCCGCGTTCCAGCCGGCGCGTCTCGCCGGCGCCCGTGGGATAGAGAACGAGTTGCTGCGGCGACGTCGGTACGACTGCGAGCGCCCACTTTCCATCCGGCGACAGATCCTCTGCCGCCCCCTCGCCGAGCCGCACCACCGGCGACCCGTCGGTGCCGCGGAAACAGACCGCGTAGTTGGCACCGAGGCTGCCGCTCTCCTCGGTGAAGAGCAGCGTCTTCCCGTCCGGAGACAGCGCCCGGGCCGCGGAGAGGTCGAGCCACGAGAGATCCTTCTCCGTGGTCTCGCCGGGCGCCTGCACCGGCATGTCGCGGAAGAAGTCGTCCCGCGAAGCGATCCATCGACCATCGCGAGCCACGTCCAGGATCGTCAGTCCGCCGGCGCTCTCCGCCGCGATGCGGCGTCGGCCGTCGAGGGTCACGGCATAGACCTTGAAGTCGTTATAGGCGTTGCCGGCGGAGAAGAGGACTTCGCTCCCGTCCGGCGACCAGGCGAGGCCCTCTTCTCCCCAATAGCCTTCGGAGAGGGCCTTCTTCCGGCCGGCGAGGTCCACGACGGCGACCCCGCCGCGATCGTCGAACTTGGTCGGATGCTCGAAGAACGCGATCCGCTTGCCGTCCGGAGAGAAGCGCGGGTTCGAGAGATAGCCGCCGGTTTTCGCGAGGATCTTTCCGACCGGATACTCGAGGCGATCCTCTCCGCCGGCGTCGCGGATGATGGCGAGGTCGCTTCCATCCGGAGCCCAGTCCGCTTCGCGCACGCCGGCGAGCACTTCGCGGGGCGCTCCGCCCTCGAGAGGCATCCGTCCGAGTGTGCCGGAGAAGAAAGAGTGCGCGATATAGCGGACGCGCGTCAGCACCGCGAGCTCGCCGCGGGAGGAAACGGAAAGCAGCTGCACTCCGGCGAGGCCGAGCGACTTGCCCCCTGGAAAGTCGGTCCGCACCGTGACGATCTCGGGCGTATTTCCCCGGCGCGCCCCGCTGTAAACGATCGTCTTACCGTCCGGGGCGAAGCGGGCATTGAAGATTGCCTGCT
>JBKPMI010000011.1:0-13338 GCA_046732075.1 Acidobacteriota bacterium
CTGGATCGTCATCGAGTTCAGCCACGAGTCGAAGGGGGACGGCGTTGCGCCCAGATCCTTGTACCAGGGGAAAAGGTCGTTCGTCAGGAAGCGAAACGGCCCGAGAACCGCGCCAGCCAGGGACGTCGAATGGCCGTTGACGTACTTCGTCAGGGAGTGCACCACGACGTCGGCGCCCAGGCGGAAGGGCTGCTGCAGGTACGGTGAGCAGAGCGTGTTGTCGACCACGAGCAGCGTGCGCCGGTCCTCGGTGAGCCGCGAGATCTTCTCGATGTCGGCGAGGCGCAGGGTCGGGTTCTCCGGAGACTCCAGGAAGACCGCGGCAACGTTGGGGTGCCTGTCGAGTGCACTTTCCACAGCGGCGAGGCTCCCCATGTCGCAGAAGATCGCCTCGACACCGAAGCGGGAAAGGCTGCGGAGAAGGCTGTCCGTGCAGCCATAGACGTTGCCGGCGAGGACCGCGTCTCCCGAGCGGAGAAGCGAGAGGAAGAGGGTCGAGATCGCACCCATCCCGGAGCTGAAGATGAGGCTGCCGATCGTCGGCTCGCGTTCGTCCGCTGCGAGCGCCTTTTCGATGACGTGTTGAGCCTCGAGCTGGAAGAGCACCTTCTCGAGGTATTCGGTCGTCGGGTTTCCCAGCCTCGTGTAAACGCGGGCGTATGGCCGCTCTCCCCCCTTCGACATGCCCAGGAAGCGGTCCGCACCGTCGCGCACGCTCGTAAAGGCGAAGTTCGATCGCTGGTGGATCGGGGGGAGTCCGGTGCCGGCTGCGATGGCCCGGAACGTCCCTTCGTCGAGCTGCGGGTCCTCGTCCCGGACCCAGCGGCTCTTGCGATCCATCCACCAGTCCCACCAGGGCCAACGTCCCTCGTGAGCAGGGGGCGTCCCGAGAGCTCTTTGCATGCCTCCTTCGTAGCAATCCGTCCGGGTAATGCCTCAGATGCATTCGCATCATTCCCGCGCTTCCCGGTCCGGATCGCTTCCACGATGATCCGAACACACCACTCCGGGCCCGGAGGTTTACGCCATGCTTTGCGTTTTGGTCCTCCGCGGCGAAATCTTCAACAGCGTGACCCATATGGTCGGGTCCGTTTTCGCGCTCGCCGGTCTCGTCGGGCTGCTCGGGGTGGCGGGGCGAAGCGGGGATCCCTGGAAGATCGGAAGCTTCGCCGTCTATGGCATCGCGCTGGTGGAGCTCTATCTGGTCTCCACCCTTTACCACGTGGTGCGGGGACCGGCCAAGCGCGTGTTGCGGAGACTGGACCATTCCAGCATCTACATCGGAATCGCCGGTACCTACACGCCGTTCGCGCTCGTCTGCCTCCGCGGCAATTGGGGATATCCGCTTCTCGCCGCGATCTGGACGCTCGCCCTGATCGGGATCCTCCAGGAGTTTCTGCTACCCCGGCGGATTCGAGGCCTCTCCGTCTCGCTGTATCTCCTGATGGGATGGCTCGCTGTCCTGGTGTTCTTTCCTCTCCGGGACGCGATCGGTTCGACGGGGATGGCGTGGCTCGTCGTCGGGGGCATCCTCTACACGACCGGCGTGTATTTCTACCTCGTCGACGAGAAGTACGCCCACAGCCACGGCGTCTTCCACCTTTTCGTTCTCGCGGGCAGCGTGCTGCACTTCTTCGTGGTGCTGTTCTTCGTCGCGTGAGTCCGGCGGACGGCGCCAGACCTCACGCCTTGCGGAACCGGGCCAGCGCAAGAGCGCGCCGCGAGAGCCTGAACATTGCGTTCAACGTTCCGGAAGGCTTTCTTCGGTTGTCTCTACTCCGGCTCGCGGCGCGAGGAGTCTCCCGGGGTAATCGAGGGAGGAGCCTCACGCCGCGGGAGCGCGATGCGCAGCGAGGGACCAGGCGGGCGGTCGAGCCCGCTCCCGCGAGCCGACCGCCGGTGGGCTAGCCAAGTCCCTCGCCAGCGAGGCGCGACGGATCTAGAAATCGACCCTCGTGGTGATTCCGAGCGTCCGGGGCTGATTCGTCACGTAACCGATGCGGGCGCGAAACCCGCGCTCCCGGTCGAGCGAGAGGAGCGCCTGCTCGTCGGTGATGTTGTTGCAATAGAGCGAAATGTCGAAGTTCGCGTGCCGGACGCCGACCCGCGCGTTCAGGATGTCGTACGCCGGCAGCTCCGGGTTGAACACGAACGTGCCCTGCGTCAGCGGCCCGCCGATCGTATGCGGCGCGAACGAGTTGAGGTTCAGGATGCCGACGCCGGGCAAGTCGTCGCCGACCTGCGTGAAGCGCGAGCCCACGTGGTTGTAGGTCGCCGTCAGGTACCCCTGGAACTCCGGCGTGATCGGCTGCTGATAAGTGGCCGAGGCGGACGCCTGGAACTTGGGGACGCTCGGGAGCCGGTGCCCCGACTCGATGCCGGAGACGACCGACACGACGCCGTGGCTGTCCGTCGACGTCAGGGTCGACCGCAGCTCCGAGTCGTTGTACCCGGCGGACAATGCGAAGTCGAACCGGTCCGTCGGCGCAAGCGCGAACTCGAGCTCGCCGCCGACGCTCCGTGCTTTCGGCACGTTGAAGATGAGCCGCGACGAACAGGAGCCCGCGGTCACGGTGACCTGGAGGTCCTTGATGTCCACGTAGAACGCCGAGAGGTTCACGGAGCCGCGGCCACCCATGATCCGGGACTTCGAGCCGAGCTCGTAGTTCCAGGCCGTCTCGTCGTCCCAGGAGTCCCGGCCGCTGAACGTCGCCAGGTCCTGGGCCGTGCAGAGCGGCACGTTCAGGGGGTCGTTGATTCCGCCCAGCCGGAAGCCCTTCGCGACCTGCGCCAGCAGGTTCGTATCCTCGCTGACCCGGAACTTCGCGATGAAGCGGGGCGCGAAACCGTCGGCCGACGTCGAACCGGGCTGCGACACGAGCTCCGTGCCGGTGTGGTCCTGGGCAAAGATGCCGTCGAAGATCTGGTCCTTGTCCTCGTCGAAGTGGTAGTAGCGCAGCCCGCCCGTCAGGTCGAGCCGGCTCGTGGGGGAGATCGTCGCCTCGCCGAAGATCGCCCACTGGGTCAGGTCGTAGTGCAGGTCGGAGAAGAACAGCGAGTCCTTCGGCGCCCGGAGTCCGCGGGTTCCCATCGGTCCCCAGGTGGAGGGAGGGAGGTTATCCAGGGCCGCCGCAGTGTCCTCGAATCCGGTGACGCGCAGGTCCTGGCCGTAGTCACGCTTCGTGTTGGCATAGAACGCCCCGCCCAGCCACTTGAACTTGTCCCCGCCGCCGTTCACCCGGACCTCCTGGGTCCAGGCTTTCGCCTTCGTGGCGTCGTTGAGCGGCGCGTCGATCGTGTAGAGGTTCGCGGGCAACCCGATCGAGCCCCCCGTGATACTGGCCGTCAGCGCCGTCGCGTCGCGCACGACGAGGATGTCCCGGTGCGTGTACGACGTGATCGAGGTCAGGGTCGCGGCGCCGAAGTTGTACTTGAAGGTGAGGTCGCCCAGCAGGAACTTGTCGGTAAACGGTTCTTTGATCTGCGTGAACACCTCGCGGTCCCCGAGCGTCACGGCCGGCCGCGTCGTCGTATACGGATTGGCCAGGATGTTGAAGATGTCGACCCGGTTCCAGCCGTCCATCTCCACCTTCTGGTAGACGAAGCGCGGCACGATGCTGATTTGGTCGTTCGGCGCGATCTGCAGCGCCGCACGGACGCCCCAGCGGTCCCCCGTGTTGACGTTCTTCTTGGTCGAGAGATCCGGCTGGACCGCATCCGTCCAGCCCGCGAGCCGGTCCCAGTAGCCCGCGATGCGCAGAGCCGCCGCGCTGGAGAGCGCGGCATTGACGCCCGCCTTGACGCTTCCCCCCTGGTTGCCGTCGGTCAGCGTGTCTCCGGAGAGCTCTCCAAAGAACTTCGTCGCGCCGAGCTCCGGCGGGTTCGTGATGTAACGGACGGTCCCGCCGAGAGAGCCCGAGCCGAACAGCGTTCCCTGGGACCCCCGCAGGACTTCGAGACGGTTCATGTCGAAGAGGTCGAGGTCCGGGGTGAACAGCGAGAGTGAAATCACGGATTCGTCGAGATAGACGCCGACGGACTCCTTGACGCCCGGTTGGTCGCGCGCGATCTGCCCGGAGGAGACGCCCCGGATGGCGATCTGGCTCTGGCCCGGACCCAGATTCTGAACCGCAAAGCTCGCGATGTTGGTCGACGCCTCTTCGAGGTTCTGGACGCCGCGATCGCGCATCGTCTCTTCTGTCGTGGCCGCGACCGAGAAGGGAACCTCGTGGACGGTCTCTTCGCGTTTCTGGGCGGTGACCGTGACGTCCTCGGCGACCCGGATCTCGAGCACGAAGTCGACGGTCACCGTCGCACCGGCCGCGAGGCGCTGGTCTCGCTGCGTGACTCTCCGGAAACCCTGGACGTCGGTCGCAACGGTGTACGTGCCGGGTGGCAGGTCCGCCGCCTCGTACGTCCCGTTGGTCGTGGAGCGGACGACCCGGCTCGCCCCGGTCTCCTGGTTGGTCACCGTGATGGGCGCGCCGGAGACCGTTCCGCCGGTCGCGTTGCGGATGGTGCCGACGATTCTGCCCGACGATTGGGCGCGGGCGGGTAGGGCCGACAGGATGATGAGGATGGCGCCGACCAGGAGAGCCGTTCGAGACCGGTTCATATGTCCTCCTCGCGGATGTGCAACTCGAAACCTGAGGACGCCGCCGGGTTCTTTGCATCCTTCATAAGGCGGGTCCCGTCGTTTGTCAACTGCGGCCGGCACAGGAGTTCCGGGGTAGGATTCGTCGGACGGGTTCGAAACCGAAAATTGTGCCGAATACGACGAACGCCGTCCGAAGGAGAGGACTCATGCCCAATCGTCTGATCAAGGCTTCCCTGGCGGCGTGCTTCGGGATCGTTCTGGCGGGCTCCGTCGCTCTGGCCGCGGACAACTGGATCGGGACCTGGAAGTTGAATACGGCCAGGTCGAAGTTCGCGCCGGGCCCGGGGCCCCAGAGCCAGACGCTCAAGTGGGAGGCGACGCCCCAGGGGATCAAGCAGACGTCGGACACGGTGGATGCGGACGGCACGGCAAGTCACGGCGGCTACGTCACGCGGTTTGACGGCAAGGAAGTCGCCTGGGAGGGCAACCCGAACGCCGACAAAGCCAACCCGAAGAAGATCGACGACAACCTCTTCGTGAACGCCTGGACGCTCGCGGGCAAGCCGACGATCACCGCGAAGGTCCGGGTGTCCAAGGACGGAAAGACCCTCACGGTCAGCCAGACCGGGCGGAACGCGAAGGGTGAGACCGTCCATTCGATCGCCGTCTACGACAGGCAGTAACTCTTCGCCCTCGCGGCGCGAGAAGTCTCACGGCGAGCGGTCGTGTGACAACTGGCCGCGGCGCGCGCCGTGATCCTAGGGGAGAAGGTCTCGCATTTCGAGATCCTCGAGCGGCTGGGTCGAGGCGGAATGGGGGTCGTGTACAAGGCGCGTGACCTCAAGCTCCACCGCCTGGTCGCCCTGAAATTCCTGCCGTCCCATCTCGGTGGAGAGGACGCTGCCGAGCGGCGCTTCCTGAGAGAAGCGAGAACCGCGTCGGCTCTGGATCACGCCAACATCTGCACGATCTACGAGATCGGCGAGACCGAGGACGGCCGCACGTTCATCGCCATGGCCTACTGCGAGGGGGAGACCCTGGCCGAGAGGATCGCGCGGGGACCGCTGCCGATCGAGGAGGCCGTCCGAATCGGCGCTAAGGTCGCCGAGGGGCTCGCGGAGGCGCACGCGCGGGGCATCGTGCATCGCGACATCAAGCCCGGAAACATCGCGATCACGAACGACGGCGGAATCAAGATCCTCGACTTCGGCCTCGCCACGGTACCCGGCGCCGCCCGAATCACTCAGGGCGAGTCCACGTCGGGGACCGCGGCGTACATGTCACCCGAGCAGATCCGGGGAGAGCCGGTCGATCCGAGAACCGACATCTGGTCCTGGGGCGTGGTGATGTACGAGATGCTCACCGGCCATCCGCCGTTTGCGGGTGACAACGTTCCGGCCGTCATCTTTTCCATCCTGAAGAGCCAGCCGAAGAAGATTTCGAGCATCACTCCGGTGCCCCGGACCGTAGAGTCGATCGTCGAGAAGGCCCTGTCGAAGAATCTGCCGTCGCGATACCGGGACGCCGGGGAGCTGCTCGAGGATCTCCCCACACCTGACCAGAGCGAGTCGATGACGGCCATCATGCCGGTGACGGCGCCGCTTCCGGCGGGACTCGCACGGCCCGCGCTTCTTCGCCGCTGGCCGCTCGCCGTTCTCGCCGCGGCGATCCTGATCGGCTCCGTGTGGGCCGTCCGGCACTTCCGGTCCGCTCGGCCGCGCCCGAAAGACGCCGGGTCCTCCACGACCGTCGCCGTTCTCCCGTTCCGATATCGCGGCAGCGACCAGTATCGATACCTCGGAGACGGAATGGTCGATCTCCTGAGCGCCAAGCTCGACCGGGCCGGAGAACTGCGCGCCATCGACCCGCGGGCGATCGCGGGACTCGGTGCCGGGGAAGGCGCGCTCGACCCGGAACGCGGCCGGATCGCTGCCGAGCGCCTGCACTCTCAGCATTTCGTGCTCGGGAGCGTCGTCGAGATCGGCGGCAAGGTCCAGATCGACGCGACGCTCTATTCCACCGACGGCCGCCGGGATCCCCTCGTCCAGACGGCCGCCTCCGGCGAAGTGGCGAAAGCCTTCGACCTCGTCGACGAGCTCGCGATCGGCCTCCTGGGCGAACTGGGGGCGGAGTCTTCCGTTCGCAGCACGCGGGTGGCGGCCGTCACGACGTCGTCGCTCCCGGCGTTCCGGTCGTATCTCGACGGCGAGAGTGCATTCCAGAGAGGGGACTTCCGCTCCTCCGTCGAGGCGTTCCGGAAGGCGGTCGAGATGGATCCGGAGTTCGCTCTGGCCTGGTACCGGTTGAGCGTGGCGCTCGAGTGGCTGGGAACGCCGCAGGAACTTCACACTCAGGCTGCCGAGCAGGCCGACCGGCACGCGGATCGCCTGTCGGACAGGGACCGTCGGCTTCTGGAGGCGTCCCGGGTCTGGAGGCAGGGCAACAACCGGGAGGCCAAGCGGCTTTACGGCGCGATCGTTCAGGCGTACCCGGACGAAATCGAGGGCTGGTATCAGCTCGGAGAAGTCCTCTTCCATCGAAACGCCCTTTACGGGGGGTCGATTGCAGACTCGCGAGAGCCTTTCGAGCGCGTGTTGTCCTACCAGCCGAACCACTTCGCTTCGCTTGTGCACCTGGCCCGCGTCGAGGCCCTCGAGGGGCATCTCGAAGCCATGAAGTCGCTCGTCGCGAGATTCCTCGCGCTCGGCAAGGAGAGCCGCGACCGCGTGCTCGCGATCCGCGCGCTTCAGGCCTTCGCCGTCAACGACCGGCTGCAGGAAGACGAGGTCCTGGAGGAGCTCTCGCGCTCCGAGGATCCCGCGCTCGCCATTGCGTTCCTGGAGGTCAGCCTGTACGGCCGGAACTTTCCGGGGGCGGAGCGGATCGCCCGCCTGCTGACCGCTCCTTCCCGCCCTCCGAGGGTCCGCGCCTATGGCCACGTCGCGCTCGCGCACCTCGCGCTGGCGAGGGGTCGTTGGGCGCTGGCGAAAAACGAGCTTCAGTCGATTGCGGTTTCGGATCCCTGGACTTCCCTCGAATACCGGGCCTTGCTCTCCTGCCTCCCGTTCGTTTCCGCTTCGCGCTCGGAGCTCTCCTCCATTCGCGACGGACTCGCGGCGCTCGATCCCGCCAAAACCCCCCGGGTCGACGATCCCGAGGTATTCATCGACGCGCACTACGATCTGCATCCGCTTCTCCGGATGTACCTGATGGCTCTGGTCAGCGCCCGGATGGGGGACGTCGAGGGCGCCGAGAAGTACGCCGGACAGATCGAGCAGCAGAAGTTCCCGGCGGGCTTCCAGACCCTCGCCTCCGATCTGACGCGGAGCGTCCGCGCCCAGATCGATCGCGCCCGGGGGAAGCCCATCGATGCCCTCCAAGAGCTCGAGCCGATCCTCGCCGAGACCCGGAATCCGCTGGAGTCCCCGATCGTTTCGGAAGCCTACGAGCGTTTCACGCGAACGGAGCTCCTGGTCGAGCTGGGCCGCGATCCGGAAGCCCTCCCATGGCTCGACCACCTCGTCGAGTCGTCCGTTTTCGAGTTCGTCTACCTGCCCGTCTCGTACCTGCGGCGCGCCGAGATTCACGATCGGATGCACGATCCGAATAGCGCCGCCGCGGACTACAGCGCCTTCATCGGTCTCTGGGGGAATTGCGATCCGGACCTCCGGCCGACGGTCGATCTCGCGAGGCGGAAGCTCGCCGGGCTGGTAGCGGTTGCGGGCTCGCCGTCCGGACGCGTGCAATAAGATCCGCCGCAACGTTCCGAGATTTTCGAAAGGAAGGAATCATGAAGACGCGGACGGCCCTGGCGTCTCTGGCGTGGCTCCTGGCGGGCGTGGCGATGGGCGCGGCGCTGGACGCCCACATGGGCACCTGGAAGCTCAACGAATCGAAGTCGAAATTCGCCGCGGGCGCCACGAAGAACCACACCGTGAGCTACACGGCCGCCGAGGGCGGGTTGAAGGTGACGGTGGATGGGACGGCGGGCGACGGCCAGCCGGTGCACAACGAGTGGACCGGCAAGGTCGATGGAAAGGACTACCCGGTGACGGGCGGCGTGAACGAGGACACGCGGTCCTACAAACAGATCGACAGTCGCACGCTGGAGTTCGTCGGGAAGAGCGGGGGAAAAGTGACCGTGACGGGTCGCGTCCGGATTTCGGCCGACGGCAAGACCCGGACGGTGACGACGACGGGGACCGACGCGAGCGGCAAGAAGATCAAGGGCACCGCGCTCTACGACAAGCAGTAGCTCGGTCGACACTTCCTTCGCGGCGCGGCAGGCTCCGCAAGGAGAAGCCGCGCGCGCTGCGTCTCTACTTCGCGGTGCCGGCCTCGCGCACGCCGAGCCTGCGCAGCACGGACATCATCGGACATGTCTTGCTGAAGGCCGACTGCAGCAGGTTGGCTCCGACGAAAGCGGTAAAGAGGAAAAAGCCCGGGTGAACGAACCACCCGAGGGCGAGCGACAGAAGGACGAACGTTCCGGCGATCGCGCGAAGCCACTCGTTCAGCGTCAGATTCATGCGAAGCTCCTTTCGGGTCGTGGGGGTGTCGTGGGCGAGGTGGCCGCGGAGATTCTTTTCTCCTCGAACCGCCGGAGAATGAAATAGAGAACCGGGACGGCCGCGCGCGAGAGCAGGGTCGCCGCCACCTCGCCGGCCATCATTGAAACCGCGAGCCCCTGAAAAATCGGGTCGAAGAGCATCACCGACGAGCCCACGACGACGGCCGCTGCCGTGAGCAACATGGGTCGGAAACGGACCTCGCCCGCATCCAGGACTGCCTCGGAGAGCGCCATCCCCTCGCGGCGGCGCAGTCCGATGAAGTCGACGAGGATGATCGAGTTGCGGACGATGATCCCGGCCCCCGCGATGAACCCGATCATCGAGGTCGCCGTGAAGAAGACACCGAAGAGGGCGTGGGCCGGCAGGATGCCGACGAGGGTCAACGGGATCGGCGCCATGATCACGAGCGGCACCGTGAAGCTCTTGAACCAGCCGACGACCAGCAGATAGATCAGGACCAGGACGGCCGCGAACGCGAGCCCGAGGTCGCGGAAAACCTCGTATGTCACGTGCCACTCCCCGTCCCATTTCAAGCCGTAGTGGGTCTCGTCGAATGGAGCGAAGGCCGTATAGGTCGCGATGCGATACGAGTCGGGCGTGGAGATCTGCGAAAGGCCTCTCTCGAGCGCCGCGATCGCGTACACGGGCGCCTCTTTCGCGCCGGCCAGGTCGGCCGTGACGTAGACGACCGGTTTGCCGTTCTTGTGGTAGATCGAGGTTTCGGCCGGCTCGAACTCGAATCGACCGATCTCACGAAGCGGCACGCCTTTGCCGCCCGCACCGGCGACCGTCAGCGACGAGAGCACGTCGAAGTCGCTACGCTCGCCGTCGGGAAGCGTGACGACGATCGGGATTCGTTCCCGGATTCCCGCCAACTGCACCTCGTCGAGCCGGTCGTTGCCGAGGGCGAGGCGAAGCGTCGCCGCGACGTCGGCCTCGCGGATCCCGGCGAGCCCGGCTTTCTCGCGGTCGAGTCGGAACACGGCCTTCGGGCGCGCGGTCTCGACGTACCAGTCGACGTCGACGACGCCGTCGGTCCGCGCGAAGAGCTCCTTGACGTGCCGGGCCACTTCCCGCCGTCCGGCGTCGTCCGGGCCGTAGATCTCCGCGACGAGCGTCTGCAGCACGGGGGGACCGGGGGGAACCTCCGCGACTTTGACGCGGGCACCGTACCGCCGACCGATCTCCGTGACGATGGGGCGGGCCGCCTTTGCGATCGCATGGGAGGAGCGGCGGCGCTCCGCCTTCGGCGCGAGCGCTACCTGAACGTCTCCCTGGTTCGAGGCGGCACGCAGGAAATAGTGTCGGACGAGCCCGTTGAAGTTGTAGGGAGCGGCCGTGCCGGCGTAGGTCTCTGTGCCGACCACCTCCGGCAGCACCGCCAGCGCGTCGGCCATCTCGGACAGCACTCGATTGGTCGTTTCGAGAGTGGTCGCCTCGGGAAGGTCGACGACGACCTGAAATTCGTTCTTGTTGTCGAAAGGCAGCATCTTCACGTGGACGAGACCGAGCGGCAGCAGAGCGACGCTGGCGAGGAGGAGTGCCGCAATCACGGAGAAGAACACGAATCGCGACCGCCCGCCGGTTTCGGAGACGAGCGGCGCCATCGCCCGCCGGTAGAGGTGCGCGAGTGCCCCCCGGGACCCGGTGTGGCCGAGCGAACCCGGGCGCGCGCGTCGGAACAACCGGCTGGCGGCCCAGGGCGAGACCGCGAAGGCGACCGCCAGGGAGAAGAGCATCGCCGCGGATGCGCCGACCGGGATCGGGCGCATGTACGGGCCCATCAGGCCCCCGACGAAACCCATCGGGACGATCGCGGCGATGACGGCGAACGTCGCGAGGATTGTCGGGTTGCCGACCTCGTCGGTTGCCTCGACGGCAACCTCCGCGAGCGGGCGCCCCGCTGCCTCCGGCCGTCGCAGATGGCGGACGATGTTCTCGACGACGACGATTGCGTCGTCCACCAGGATTCCGATCGAAAAGATCAGCGCGAAAAGAGTGATGCGGTTGAGCGTGTAGCCGGAGAGCCAGAAAACGACCAGGGTCAGGGCGAGCGTCATCGGAATCGCGAGCAGAACGACGCCCGCCTCCCGGCGGCCGAGCGCCAGGCCGATCAACAGCGCAACGGAGAGGGTGGCGAGTGCCATGTGCTTCAGGAGCTCGTTCGACTTGTGAAGAGAGGTTTCGCCGTAGTCGCGCGTCACCGTCGCGCGGACGTCGGCGGAAAGGAGTCGCCCGCGAAGCGTGTCGACTTTCCGCTCGATCGCGCGGACGACGGCAATCGCGTTGGCGCCGCGGCGTTTACTCACCGACAGTGTCACCGCTGCCTGCCGTCCGGGGGTTTGCGGCTCGCCGTGGGTGACGTAGCTCGCGGGGCGCTCGGTGCCGTCGCGGATCCGGGCGACGTCGCCCAGCCGGACGGGGGTTCCACCGCTCACGGCGACGACCACAGACGCGAGCTCGTCGGCGGAATGCACGAATCCTCCCGCTTCGACCGCGATTTCGCGGTCGTTTGCGACGAGCGTGCCCGCGGCGACACGCCGGTTCGCCCCGAGGATCGCGGGGAGCACTGCCGCGGCGGTTAACCCCCGAGCTCCCAGCCTCGCCGTATCGAGGTCCACGCGAAACTCGCGCCGGAGACCGCCGATCAGGGCGGTGTCCGAGATCTCGGGGATGGTCTTGATCTCGTTCTCGATTTCGGCCGCGATCTGACGGAGTGTCGCCGGGTCCTGGGTGGGGCTGGAGAGCGTCAGGGCCCACACGGGGACGTCGTCGATCGACCGGGGCTTGACGAGAGGCGGCGCGATTTCCGGGGGCCATCGATCGAGAAGCGAGTCGAGCTTCGACCGCACGCGGATGAGCGCGCGGTCGGGATCCTCGCCGACCCGGAACCGCGCGATGACGAGCCCTCGGTCGGGGGAAGACGTCGAGTAGACGTATTCGACGCCGGGGATGGAAGACAGTTCCTTCTCGAGGGGCGCGATCAGCTGGCGTTCGATCTCGACTGCACTCCGACCGGCCGCCGCGGCGAACACGTCGATGATCGGCACTTTGATCTGCGGCTCCTCCTCGCGCGGCGTCCGGAGGACGGCGAAGACTCCCAGGGCGAGCGCGAAGAAGACGAGGAGGGGCGTCAGCTTCGAGTCGACGAAGGCGCGCGCGAGCCGACCCGCGAACCCGAGAGGGGCGCGTTCGCTCGCAGCTCGGCGTCCGCCCTCGTCGGTCAGGACGTCACCCGCGTCTTCCCGTCGAGATCGGCAGGGGGGCCCACGACGACACGCTCACCCGCCTCGAGTCCCGAGAGCACCTCCACTGTTTCACCCCGGCGGGGACCGGTACGGACGTACCGGAGGGCCGCAAGTCCCTCGCGATCCACGACCCAGACGATCTCGAGCCCGCCCCGGGCGACGATCGCGCCCGCGGGCACGAACAGCTTCGAAGAGCTCGCGCCGGGGAGGATGACCCGTGCGAAGGAACCGAGCGGCGGCTCGAAGTCCACGGGGAGGTCGACCCGAACCGTCCGACGGCGCGTCGCCGGGTCCACCGCACCGACGATCTCGGCGACCCGGCCCGCCAGGATCCGTTCCCCGACGACGACCTCGATCGGGTCGCCCGCGGCGAGAGCGGCGGCGTCCTGCTCAGCCGGTGCCGCCTCGACTCGACGGCCCGAAAGCGAGGCGATCCGGACGAGCGGCCTTCCGGGGCCGGCGAGGTCGCCGGGGGAGGCGAGTCGCTCCACGACGACGGCATCGAACGGCGCCGTCAGCACGGTCTGCGACCGGTCGATCTCGGCGCGGGAAAGCGCGGCGTCGGCAGAGGCCGCCGCCGCGGTCGCCGCCGCCTCTTCCTGGTTTGCCTGATCGAGTTCGACGGCCGCCGCGGCACCGCGACCGGCGAGTCGTTCGAATCGCGCGCGGTTTCTTCTCGCCAGGTCGAGGGTTCGTCCGGCGGCGTCCACCGCGACACGCGCGCTCGCGAGCGCTCGGCTCGTCTCCTGCTCTTCGAGGCGCACCAGCACGGTGCCGGCGCGCACGGTCGTCCCAGGGACGGCCGGGATCGACGCGACGGTCGCCGCGAGCCGGCTCGAGAGGACGGCTTCGAAGCGTCCGACCACGATCCCCTCGACCTCGATGCGTCCCGGAACCGTCTGCCGCTCCACCGGAGCCGTCG
>JBKPMI010000012.1:0-8563 GCA_046732075.1 Acidobacteriota bacterium
AGGCATACCAGCCGGACTGGGGCAGCCTCGTCTTCAACTACGGCCGGCCGGAGGTGCGCAGCTTTCTCCTCTCGTCCGCGCTCTTCTGGCTGGAGCTCTACCACGCCGACGGTCTCCGCGTGGACGCCGTGGCGTCGATGCTGTACCTCGACTACTCCCGGAAAGCGGGGGAGTGGGAGCCGAACGCGTTCGGCGGCCGCGAGAATCTCGACGCGATCGCGTTTCTCCGCCGCTTCAACGAG
This sequence comes from Acidobacteriota bacterium, assembly GCA_046732075.1. Taxonomy (GTDB): domain Bacteria; phylum Acidobacteriota; class Thermoanaerobaculia; order UBA5066; family Gp7-AA6; genus Gp7-AA6. The sequence goes on from JBKPMI010000012.1 coordinate 243, forward strand.
GAGGTCTATCGCATCGAGCCCGGAACCGAGACGGTGGCCGAGGAGTCCACGGCGTGGCCGATGGTGACGCGGCCGGCGTGGGTGGGGGGGCTCGGCTTCGGGATGAAGTGGGACATGGGCTGGATGCACGACACGCTCGAATACATGAAGCTCGATCCGATCCACCGGAAGTATCACCACGACAAGCTGACGTTCCGGATGCTCTACGCCTACTCCGAGAACTACGTCCTGCCGCTGTCCCACGACGAGGTCGTGCACCTGAAGGGCTCCCTCCTCACGAAGATGTCGGGAGACCTCTGGCAGAAGCGCGCGAACCTGCGGCTCCTCTACGCCTGGATGTGGTCGCAACCCGGGAAGAAGCTCCTGTTCATGGGGGGAGAGATCGGGCAGTGGCGCGAGTGGAACCATGACGATGAGCTGCAGTGGGGTCTGCTGGCCGATCCCGCGCATGCCGGCCTTCAGAGCTGGGTCCGGGACCTGAACCGCCTCTATGGAACGGAGCCCGCCCTGCACGAGCTCGACTTCGATCCCGCCGGCTTCTCCTGGATCGACTGCGCGGACTTCGAACGGAGCGTCGTCGCGCTTCTCCGCTTCGGAAAGTCCGAGGAGGACGTCGTCGCCGTGGCGTTCAACTTCACGCCCGTGCCCCGCTACGGCTACCGCATCGGCGTTCCCGCCGCGGGCTTCTGGCGCGAGCTCGCGAACAGCGACGCGGTCGAGTATGCAGGCAGCGGCGTCGGAAACCTGGGAGGCTGCAGGACGTCGGCGCAGCCCGCCCACGGACACCCGCAGTCGATGGAGATCACGCTCCCGCCGCTCGGAGCGGTCTTCTTCAAGCCGGAGAAGGAGACCCGGCCGACGGGCCGGCGTGCGCGGGCGAAAACGGAGGTCCCGAAATCATGAGCCGCCTCGTCTGCGTGCACGGGCACTTCTACCAGCCTCCGCGGGAGAACCCCTGGACCGGAGAGGTCGACCTCGAGCAGTCCGCGCGCCCGTACCACGACTGGAACGAGAGGATCACCGCGGAGTGCTACGCGCCGAACGGCGCCGGAGCCCCCTCGAACTACTCTCGGATGAGCTTCAACTTCGGACCGACCCTGCTCACGTGGCTGGCGACGAACGCGCCCGAGCCGTACCGCGCCGTGATCGCGGCGGACCGGGAGAGCCGGGAACGGTTCTCGGGACACGGCTCCGCGATCGCGCAGGCCTACAACCACGTGATCCTGCCGCTCGCCAACCGCCGGGACCGGGTCACACAGGTCATCTGGGGGATCCGGGATTTCGAGGCGCGTTTCGGCCGCCGGCCCGAGGGGATGTGGCTGCCCGAGACCGCGGTCGACGAGGCGACCCTCGAGGTGCTGGCCGGCGAGGGGATCGCGTTCACAATCCTGGCGCCGTCCCAGGCCTCGGCGGTTCGGGAACCGGGGTCGGAATGGCGCGACGTCGAAGGCACGCGCGTGGATCCGCGCGAGGCGTACTCCGTTCCGCTGTCGTCCGGCCGGAGGATCTCCGTCTTCTTCTACGACGGCGGCCTGGCCCACGGCATTGCGTTCGGTGAGGTCGCGCAGGGCGGCGAGGATTTCGCGCGGGCGCTGCTTTCGCGATTCGACGACCGGAACGGGCCGCAGCTCGTACACGTCGCCACGGACGGAGAGACCTACGGCCACCACTTCCGCGGTGCCGATCGGGCGCTCGCCGAAGCGCTCCAACGCATCGAGAGCTCGGGCCACGCGCGCCTGACGAACTACGGCGAGTTTCTCGAGCGGTTTCCGGCCCGCCTCGAGGCCCGGATCGTGCCGAACTCCTCCTGGAGCTGCGCCCACGGCGTCGGGCGCTGGAGCGACGATTGCGGCTGCTCGGCCGGCGGAGCGGTCACCCACCCGTGGCGGCGCCCGCTTCGCGAGGCGCTCGACTGGCTGCGCGACACGCTCGCGCCGCTCTACGAGGCGGCGGCGTCCGCGTTGTTCAAAGACCCCTGGGCCGCGCGGGACGACTCGATCGAGGTGATCCTCGACCGGTCCGAGGAATCCGTTGCCCGTTTCCTGGACCGGCACGCGATTTCACACTTGACCGGCGAGGAGCGCACGCTCGCGCTCGGGCTTCTCGAGATGCAGCGCTACGCGCTTCTCATGTACACGAGCTGCGGGTGGTTCTTCGACGACCCGGCCGGCCTCGAGACGCGCCAGGTTCTCCGCTACGCCGCGCGGGCCGTGGAGCTGGCCGAGGAGCACCTGGGCGGTTCGATCGAGCCGCTCTTCCTGAAGCTCCTGGAGCGCGTGCGCAGCGGACTCGGGGAGCGGCCCGACGGGTCCGAGCTCTACCGGACGCTCCGCGCTTCGCTCCCGCCTTCCGCGGCGGCGCTCCCGAGCTAGACGGGCCCCGTAACCCTCTCTGGTATTCTCGATCGACGAGATGGAAGAGCTGCCGCAGCACCATCCGGGGCTCGATCTTCCCCCCAACCTGACTCTTCTCCTCCGGCTGTCGCGGGACCTCCGGTGGACGTGGAGGCCCTCCTTGCGCGCGCTCTTTTCTTCGCTCGACTCCGAGCTGTGGACGGCCGTGAGAGGGAACCCCGCGGCCTTCCTGCGCCGCGTGCCGCGGGAGCGGCTGGAGGAGGCTGCGGCCGACCGCGCCTTCCTGACGACGCTGTACGGGCTGGCGTCCGAGCTCGCCTCCGAGGACACTGCCCAGCCCCTCCACCCCGGCGTGCGCGGCCTGACCACGCGGAACGACCGCATCGCCTATTTCTCGGCGGAGTTCGGGTTGACCGAGGTCCTTCCGATCTACGCCGGCGGCCTGGGCGTGCTCGCGGGCGACGTCCTGAAGTCGGCGAGCGACCTGAAACTGCCGCTCGTCGGCGTCGGACTCTTCTACCGCGAGGGATATTTCCGACAGGTCCTCGACGCCGCCGGGTGGCAGCACGAAGAGAACCCGATTCTCGACCCGGAGGATCTGCCCCTGGCGCTGCCGGGCACCCGGGACGGCGGTCCGCCGACGATCGTCCTCGAGCTGGGAGATCGCGCGGTTCAGCTGCTCATCCGCGTCGCGCGCGTCGGGCGGATCTCGCTTTTCCTCCTCGACGCCGACCTTCCGGAAAATCATCCCGAGGACCGCGAGATCACGGCGCGCCTCTACTCCGGGGACCAGGAGATGCGGATCCGCCAGGAGATCACCCTCGGAATCGGAGGGCTCCGGGCGTTGAAGCGCCTGGGACTTTCCCCGTCGATCCGCCACATCAACGAGGGGCACGCCGCCTTCGCGGTCCTGGAAAGGATCCGGGAGCTCGTCGTCGAGGAACGGCTCTCGGTCGCGGAGGCGCGCGAGGTCGCGTCCGCCGGAAACGTCTTCACCACGCACACCCCCGTCCCGGCCGGGATGGACCGTTTCGCGCTGCCGCTCATCGAGAAGTACCTGTCGGGCATCGCCAGGGACTGCGGGATCACGGTCGAGGAGCTCATGCGTCTCGGACGCGAAGTACCGGAGCGGGAGGGCGAGCCCTTCTCGATGGCGGTTCTCGCGCTCCGACACTCGGCGTACGCGAACGCCGTCTCCCAGCTGCACGCCAAGGTGTCGCGGCGTCTGTGGATGGAGCTCCTGCCGGAGCTCGCCGACGTCGACGTTCGGATCCGTTCGATCACCAACGGCGTACACCGGGCGACGTGGACAGACCCCGAGATCGCCATGCTCCGGTTGCCGGAGAGCCCCAGCCCCGCCGCGAAAATCGACCTCTGGAAGACGCACGAGCGGCTCCGCGCGCGCCTGGTCTCGTTCTGCCGCGACCGTCTGACCGAGTGGAAGCGGGCGGTCGGGGCGCCGGAGGAAGAGGTCGAGGCAGCGGGCCGCGTGCTCGATCCGACCGCCCTGACGGTGGGTTTCGCGCGGAGGTTCGCCTCGTACAAGCGGGCGACGCTCCTCTTCTCGGACCCGGACCGGCTGAAGCGCCTGATGGACGCCCACCCGATCCAGTTCGTGTTCGCGGGCAAGTCGCACCCCCAGGACGATCCGGGCAAGGAGATCCTCCGCGAGGTCGTGCAGCGGGCGGAAAGCCCGGACTTCCGGGGCCGCGTCGTCTTCCTGCCCGAGTACGACATGGGAATCGCGCGCGCTCTCGTCGCGGGCTGCGACGTGTGGCTCAACAATCCGATCCGGCCGCACGAGGCATCCGGAACGTCCGGGATGAAAGCCGCGATGAACGGCGGGCTGAACCTCTCGGTGCTCGACGGTTGGTGGGACGAGGCGCCTTACGAGGAAGCCGGTTTCGTGATCGGCGATGCCGCGGACGAGTCGGTCGGCGAAGGCGCGGCGGCGGCCCTCTACGAGGCGCTGGAGGAGCGGGTGGCGCCGCTCTTCCGAGACCGCGACGAGGACGGGATCCCGTGGCGGTGGATCGAAAAGATGGTCTTTTCCGCGACCCGGATCGCGCGGCTCTTCTCCTCCGACCGCATGGTCACCGAGTACCTCGAGCTCTGCTACCTGCCGGCGGCCGATCGCCGGCTCGCGGCGACGAATGGACGGGCGCGGCAACTCGCGCCGGAAGGGATCTGACGCCTCCCCGATCCCGGAAGGCCGAGATGAAGACGGAGCGCGCGGCGGGCATCCTGCTTCACCCGACGTCTCTGCCGGGTCGCTTCGGCATCGGCGACCTGGGACCGATCGCCGAGCAGTTCCTCGAGTGGCTCGTTTCGGCGGGGCAGACGATCTGGCAGGTGCTCCCTCTGGGGCCGACGGGCCACGGTGCCTCACCCTACGGGACGCTGTCAGCCTTCGCCGGCAACCCGCTCCTGATCTCGCCGGAGAAGCTGGTCGAGGAGGGCTTCGTCCCGGGCGCGGCGCTGGCAGATGCCCCCGACTTCCCGAAGGACTCCGTGGACTGGGACCGCGTCCGCGAGTGGAAGGACGGCTTTCTCCGGGCGGCCTGGGAGCGCGCGTCCGGATCCGCACGGGTGCGCGAGACTCTCGAGGAGTTTCGCTCCGCGCCGGAGCAGAAGATCTGGCTCGCGGACTGGGCGCAGTTCGCGGCGAAACGGGCGGTCGGGCCGGACGCCGGCCCCGAAAAACTCGCGGCGGAGACCGAGTACCAGGAGTTCCTGCAACTCACGTTCTTCCGGCAGTGGGACCGCCTCCGATGGGAAGCGCGCCGGCGGGGAATCGCCTTCTTCGGCGACGTGCCGATTTACGTTCCGACTGGGAGCGTCGACGTGGAGAGGCATCCGGAGCTGTTCGCGCTCGACGAAAAGGGCGATCCCACCGACGTCGCCGGCGTCCCTCCCGATTTCTTCAGCAACACCGGTCAGCTCTGGGGATATCCGCTCTACCGCTGGGACCGGATGGCCGAGGACGGCTACCGCTGGTGGATCGAGCGTTTCCGCACGGCCTTCCGCATGACCGACATCGTCCGGCTGGACCACTTCCGCGCTTTCGCGGCGTACTGGGCGGTCCCGGCCGGAGACCCCACCGCGATGAACGGGAGATGGTTGCCGGGTCCGGGACGCAAGCTCTTCGACGCCGTCCGCGCCGAGCTCGGTGACGTGCCGCTCGTGGCGGAGGACCTGGGCACCATCACGCCCGACGTGCGCCGGCTGCTCGCAAAGCTCCGCTTCCCCGGGATGAAGGTCCTGCAGTTCGCCTTTTACGAGGACGACAGTCCCTACCTTCCGCACCGGCACGTGCCGAACGCGGTCGTGTACACCGGGACGCACGACAACGACACGACCCGGGGCTGGTGGGCGACACTCGATCCGGACGCACGGCGCCGCACGGCCGCCTACCTCGGCACCGACGGGGGCGAAATCGAGTGGGCGATGATTCGCGCGGCCTATACGTCCGTCGCGGATCGCGCGATCGTCCCGCTGCAGGACGTCTTCGGGCTGGGAAGCGAGGCCCGCATGAACACGCCCGCGGAAGCGCACGGCAACTGGAGCTGGCGCGTCCGCGACGAAGACTTTCGGAACGATCGCAACGCCAGGCTGCTCGAGCTCGCGCAGATGACCGGCCGCCGGAAGAAAGAATCCGCCGGACGTTGACGGCTCCGCCCGCCCGGCGTCCATTCGGAAACACCGGGCTGACCGTACCGATCCTGGGGTTTGGCGCGGGCGGCGTCGGCGATCCCTCGCTGTCCGAGAGTGACGCCGGAGCTCTGCTGAACTCGGTCGTGGATCTCGGGGTCGGGTTGATCGATACCGCGCGGAGCTATGGTCTTTCCGAGGAGCGGGTCGGGCGACACCTTGGCGCCCGCCGCGGGGAGCTCGTGCTCTCCACGAAGGTCGGCTACGGGGTGCCGGGGTACGCGGACTGGACCGCCGAATGCGTGTCGGCGGGCGTGGACCTCGCGCTCTCGAACCTCCGCACGGACGTGATCGACGTCGTTCACCTCCACTCCTGCCCGCGCGAGACGCTCGAGCGAAACGGCGTTGCGGAGGCGCTCGGGCGTGCGGTCGCGGCCGGAAAGGTCCGGGTCGCCGCTTACTCCGGCGAGGGCGAGGCTCTCGATTTCGCGGTCGCCTCCGGCCATTTCGGGAGCATCCAGACCTCGGTGAACGTCGTCGATCAACGCTCCAGCGACACGGCCTTGGCGCGCGCGCGCGAGCGCGGCATGGGCGTGATCGGCAAGAGGGCGCTCGCCAACGCCGTGTGGCGAACCGCCGGACCATCCGCGGACGAGGCACTCGCCACCTACCGGCGGCGGTGGGAATCCCTCGAACTGGACTTCGGTCCGCTTCCTCCGGACGAAGCGGCGCTGCGTTTCGCCGCCTTCGTCCCGGGCGTCTCGACCGTGCTCGTCGCCACGCGACGGGTCGAGCATCTGGTCGCGAACCTCGCCGCGCTCGCCCGCGGACCGCTGCCCGACGAGATGCAGAGCGCCGTTCGCGCGCGCTTCCGGGAACGGGGAGGGGACTGGCCCGGCGTCGTCTGACCGCGCGTGGAATCCGCGGACGCGGAGGAGATGGGGCCTCTAGCTCCGGAGGCGTCTCCACCACCTCCGGAGCCTCTCGCCGAAACTCTCCTTCGGACGCTGCGAGAGGCGGAAGTGGTCGAACGCGCGGGTGGGGGCGACATCTCCGTACTGCTGGCGAAGATAGTGGAGGTGGTCCATCACGAACAGGTAGAGGTCCGCCGGCGTCCGGCCCGGAAAATCCCGGAGCACGTCGCTCGCCACGATGCGCTGGATCATCGGGCGATACACCGAGTCCCGCCAGGAGAGGACGGCCTCGGGCCACGGGATCTCACGGCGCTCGTTGATTCCCCGGAAGTGCCGGTGCACGTTGATGTGGTCGAGGAGCCTCTCGTATCCGTTCGGCTCGGTCGTCCGGAACTCGTCGTCCGTGCCGGGCGTCAGGCCCGTCGTCTCCAGGAAGTCCGCGAGTCCCTGCCGGGCCACGACGTCCTCGATCGACGCGTTGGGCGGAAGCACGACGGGCGCCGTGAATTCCTGGACGCGCGCCTCGATCGTCGGGGAGCCCATCGCGCGCGCGACCGAGACGCGATGGTGGCCGTCCACCACGAAGTGCGTGTCGCCGACCCGGTACAGCTCGACCGGAAGGAAGCCCCTCCCTCCGTCGGCGAGATCCTGGATCTCCTCCCACCGGTCCCGCAGCGACTCGTCCCGGGGTAGAAAGGCGCGGTTGAACTCCCTTTCGCGCTGCACGGTGCCGACGATCCGTTCCAGCGGAACCTCCTGGATGCCCCGGTCGATCAGATTCCGCAGGCGCAACCGTCGCCGCACGGCGTCGAACGGGAGGAGATCCGTCGGCCTTCCGCGCGCCTGCGCGAGAAGGTCCTGCATGAGGCCGGCGCGCATTGCGGCGTCGAACCGGGTCACGGGGCTTGAGACTCGCTACAATCCGCGCTGCTCATGCGTTCCCTCCGGTGGCTGTCCATCGTTCCGTTCACGCTCGCACTCGCGCTCGCTTTCGCGACGTGTGCCTCGCAGAGCCGCGTGCGCCCGCCGACCCGGGTCATTGCTCCCCGCGGACCGTCGCAGTGGACGCACGACTGGACGAACGGCGCCGTCTTCTACGAGATCTTCGTCCGGAGCTTCTCCGATTCCGATGGCGACGGGAAGGGGGACGTCAACGGCCTGATCTCCCGCCTCGACTATCTGAACGACGGCAACCCGGCCACGACCGGCGACCTCGGCGTCGACGCGGTATGGCTGATGCCGGTCTTCCGGTCTCCCAGCTATCACGGGTACGACACCATCGATTACGAAACGATCAACCCGGACTACGGCTCCAATGCCGACTTCGATCGCTTTCTCGCCGAAGCGCACCGCCGCGGCATCAAGGTGATCGTCGACTTCGTCATGAATCACACGGGCTCGG
>JBKPMI010000013.1:0-12118 GCA_046732075.1 Acidobacteriota bacterium
GCTTCGGACCGGCGGCCCAGGCAGGTTTGAAAGAGCGCGAGGGCGTTCAACGTGTCCGTGTCCGAGGTCCGCGCCTCGAATCGGGAAAGGGACTCCAGCGCGCCCGAACAGTCGCGCCAACGCTTGAATTTCAGGAGGGCAAGCTCCCGCGCGAACGGCTCGTTCTCCGGGAACTTCTGGATCGCCCTTTCGAGCAGGGCGCGCGCGGCCGGCAGCTTCCCCTTGTCCTCGTACACGCTGACCCAGTCCGCGACCGTGCGTTCGGGCTCGGCGTGCCCCGCGTCGAGCGACCGGAAGAGCCACTCCTGCGCCTTCGGGTCTTCCCCCTTGATCCGGTAGAGGATCGCGAGATTGAAGATCGGAGAGGCGTAGCCCGGACGGAGCTCCAGCGACTTGACGAGAGCGGCCTCCGCGGCGGGAAGGTCGTGCTTCTCCTCACGGAGATAGACGCCGAGGTTGTTCCAGCCCCCCTCGGTCATCCCGGGCCGGTCCCCGCCGGTCGGCGCGACCGCCTGACTCTCCCCTCCCGTCAGGTATCCGAGCGCGCGCAGCTTCTTCGCGTACTCGCTCGCCTCCTCGGTCGAGAGCGCGCGGGCGGAGACGCGCCGCACCACGAGCGGGCCGTAGACGTCCTTTTTCGGGGGAACGGGGAGCCGGTCGAACGCGACGGTGATCGGGCGGCCGGTCATCCGGCGGTCCGCCGGGAGATCGAGCAACGACAGGACGGTCGGGGCGACGTCGAAGATCGAGGCCTTCGCCCGGACGCCGGAGTTCGTCGGCCGCACTCGAGCACCCCACGCCGCGAAGACGCCGTTCATCCGGTGCCAGTACGCCGCGGTCGCCCAGTTGAGCGAGGAGCGCGCGCACGTCCGGTCGGCGCCCCACTTGAAGCCGTGGTCCGAGTGAACGATCAGCGTCGCGCCGTCCTCCCGGGCGCGGCGCATCCACTGGCCGAGCATCCGGTCGATGACGCCGTAGTACACGTCCACGGCCCGGTGGTAGCGGCGGAAGTCCTCCTCGCTCGTGCACTCCAGGCGCGGCGGGGTGGAGGGCGCGAATATGTGGCCGATCTCGTCCGTGCCCTCCAGGTAGAGCGCGAGGAGGTCCGGGCGGTTGCGGTCGTAGAGGTCGCGCGCGATGCGGTGGTTGACGCGCGTCGCCGCGAGGATCCGGGCGAGCGCGACGACCGGATTCTCCATCCCCTGGCCGCTCGCGCGCGCCGCCGCGATGTCCGCGGCCGGCACGTCCACGAAGCGGGCGACGTCGGCGTCGGAAACGGCTCCGTCGCGCGACACGACCTGCTCGACGCCCGGGGCGAGCGACTCCGGAAACGCGACGCCCGTCCGCGGCAGGTCGCCGAAAAGGAGCGGGCTCGCCCGGTCCGAGACGAAGAATCCGTCGACCTCTTCGGCGGGATGCGTGGCCCACCAGCCGACGACACCGACCTTCTTCTTCGCGGCGGAGGCCGCGTTCCATACGGCGGGCACCGCCCGGGAGAGGCCCGACACCGGCAGCTTGGTCCCGGACTTCGGGTCGGTCTCCTGGAAGTCGAGCACCCGGTGGACGTCCGGGCCGACGCCGGTCGCCGCCGTCGTCCAGAGAATCGGAGAGAGGACCGGGTAGAACGCTTTCAAGTCGGCGCGGAATCCTTGGGCGGCCAGGCGTTTCCAGTTCGGCATCCCTCCGGACTGCGAGAGCCGGTCGACGATCTCCCAGTCCAGGCCGTCCAAGCCCAGCCAGATCACGCGCGGGCCGGACGCCGGCTTCGGTTCGCGCGCGGCGGCGTCGGAGTCCTCGACAGCCGGGACCGAGGCGGCGGATGACCCGGACGCTGACTTCGTTGCCGGCGCGGCGCCCGCGTTCTCGCTCCGCCGGCAGCCCGCTGACGCGACGGCGAGGGCGAGGGCGCAGAGGATTCCGGCGCGGAGCGGACGCACGTTCGGCGGAGTGAGAGGAGCTATCGGGCCGCCGGCTTGGAGGCCGGCGCGGCGGCCTCCGGCTTTCCCGCCGGAGAGAGCTTCTCGCGCAGGTAGGCCTCGAAGAGGTCCGGCTCGCCGGAGACGAAGTTGCCGTCGTGCAGGAAGGCCGGCGTCCCCGAGAGTCCGAGCCGCATCGCCAGCCGGACGTCGCGGACGATCCGCTCGCGCGCCCTTCCGCTCGAGAGCTCCGCCTCGAACTTCTCCTTCGCTCCCGCGGCTTCGGCAACGTCGGCGGCGAGCTGCCGCGCGGCCGCGCCGGTCATGCCCTCGCGCTCGAACATCGCGTCCTCGTACTTGCCGTAGAGGGCCGGGTCGACGTTTGCGAGCGCCGCCCCGGACTCGGCCGCGGTGAACGCCCAGTCGTGGACCTTCGTCAACGGCAGGAGCCGCGCCTCGACGGCGCCTCCCTTCTCGACGACGGCCTTGCGGACCTGGGGAGCGCGCACGCGGCAGCGCTCGCACTGGAAGTCGATGAACTCGGTGACGGCGAAGCTCCCCTTGTCGCGGCGGATCCCGGCGCTCTCCGCGAGGAGCTTCCGGCGAACGGCCGCCGCGTCCGAGGAGAGCGGGCGGAATTCGCCGATCATGAGGGTCGCACCGTCGGTGGACACGAAGCCGGGAATGGAGACCGGCGCGTTCTCGGCGTAGCGGATCGTGATCGTCGTGGGCTTGAGACCCGAGCGACCACCCTCGCCGACCACGAACTTCACGGGAAGCCCGTACGCCTCCGACAGCGAGCCCTCGATCGGGGGGATGTCCGCGGTCGGGTCGAACGGGCGCTTCGCCATGCGCCGGACGAGGTCGTGGAAGACCTCTCCCACGAAGATCTCGTCCTTCGCGCGGTCGTACAGGACGACGTTCGACTCCCGGTGGAACTTCGACTCGCACGTGCGCTCGACCCGGTACGTCTCGAAGCCGGACATCTCGACCTCGCGGCTGTCGGTGACGCGGATGAGCGAGTTCGGATACCAGGAGTACCAGCCCCCGAAGAACCGGATCAGGCGCTGGCGGGTCTCCTCGTCGGCGCGCATCGGCGCGGCCGCGAACTGCGAGAAAAGCAGCGCCAGGACGAGGATTTTGCGCACGGCGCGAACGTTAACACGCCGCCCCGCGGCGGGATTTCCGGAACGCTCGAGAGGCTACGCCGCGGACTGCCGGAGCAGCGCCTTCGCCTTCTCGAGCGTGTCGAGAACCTGCGTCTCCCGCTGCAGAACGTTCATCCCGTAGCCGTCCTTGGTCACGAACTCGAAGTCGACCTGGTGGTAGGGGATTCCCTTCGGGAGGAGCTCCCTCCGGTAGTGCCACACCTCCCGCCAGTTCCGCGCTCCCTCGTTCATGCTCGTGCCGGGGCCGGACACCTTGTCGACCTTGCGGGCCGTGTCGGTCGTCGTTCCCCCCGGGATCGACGCGATCCGGACGTCGGCCGGCCGGTAGAGGAACAGCCCCGCGCGGTCGTTCGAGTCCTCGCCCGAGGTGAGCGGTTTCTGTCCGGCATAAGTCGGGGGCCCGAGCAGGATGAAGACCATGCCGCGGTCGGTCAGGCTGCCCGCCGTCTCCCCCTGTGTGAAGCGCGAGTCGGCGAACGCGACGCGCTTCTCGAACTCCTCCCGGAACTCGTTCTCCGGGGTTTCGGGCTTCGGATCCCGCGCCTTCCAGAACGCGGTCACGTACTCGGATCGGGACACCGGATCCGCAAGGTGCTGGAACGTGAGCCGTTCCTCGGGCGTCAGGAGGAATCGCGCCGGGCCGTCGGCCCATTCCTCGCCCAGGGTCACGCGCTCCTCGTGGCGAGGTTTCGGAAACGCGGCGTACGCGATGGCGAGCGAGCCGGACTGCGCCGGGACCTCCTTGTTCGAACCAACACTCTTCCGCGCGTCCTCCAGGGCCGCGATCACTTTCTTGGAGTAGACCGCGGGATCGAGCGCGGCGTTCGGCTGGAACGCCAGGAACGCCTGGAACTGCAGGCGCGCCTCCGCCGGCCGATCGAGCGAGGCGAGACAGGCGCCGCGGTAGAACGGCAGGATCGGCGCGAGCGCCTCCCGGTCTTTCTCGAGGCCGGGCACCATGCTCTCGGATTCGAGCTGGTCGAGGGTCGCGAGCGAGTCCTTGTAGGCCGCCAGCCGGAACTGGTCCTTTGCCTTCTGGAGGAGCTGGGGCAGGTTCGCAGCGCAGAGAGAGGCGGCGAAGAGAAGTGAGGCGAGAACCGCCGCAAAGCGTCTCATGGGATACCTCCCGGGAGCTTCCATCCTACTCCCGACAGCCACCACAAAAAGACGGGGGGCCCGAAGGCCCCCCGAAAAAGAGAAGGAGCGCTAGAACGAGATCTTGAGAGCCGCGCGGATCTGCCGCGGGTCCTGACGGGCGGAAGGCTTGGCCCACCCTTCCTGCGGAACCGGCTGACCGTAGGCGATCGTGCCGAGGCGGTCGAAGTTGCGCTGCGTGTAGCCGGGCGTGTTCGCCGGGGTGCAGCCACCCTGGTCCAGGCAGAAAGTGCCGTCCGGGTTGAAGTCTTCCTCGACGTCCGTGACGCCCTGCCGGTTGAGCAGGTTGAACACGTAGATCGCGGGAGTGATCGAAACCGGGCCCATCTGGAACGTGTAACCGACCGAGAGGTTCGCCTCGTACTGGCCGGTCAAACGGCCGTTGGAGACCGCGTTGTCGCTGCCGCGCTGCACGAGGTGCAGGAGGTTCGGGTAGAACACGTTGTACCAGCCGTACCGCGACACCGGCGGACCGCTCCGGTAGAAAGCCCCGATACCCACGTTCAGACCGAAGGGCGCCGTGTATACGGCGTCCAGGCGAGCCTGGTGCGGGCGGTCGAGGTAGAGGCGGCCGTTGCCGTTCCTTGCGAACAGGTAGTAGTCGTAGTCGGCGTTGATGCCGGGGTCGGTCTGGCCCGAGGCCACGCGGACCGCGCCGTCGTAGTTCCCCTTGAGCTGCGAATAGATGTAGGACGCCTGCGCCCAGAGGTTCTGGCTAAAGGTCTTGCGGGCCGTCAGCTCGACTCCGGTGAACTTGCGGCTGGCGGCCGGGATCGCGGGCGTACCGCTCGCGAAGCACTCACCGGCAGTCGGCGAAACGAACGGATCGCCGGCGTTGTCGCACCACGGGAAGTCGCCGGAGCCCCACAGCCCGCCCTTGCCCGGGTTGACCATGGCGCAGGTCGAGCCCTGGTTGATCGCGGCGCCGCCGTCCAAGTCGCAGCGGTCCTCGATCGCACGTCCCAACTTCCGGTACATGCCCTTGACGCCGACCGCGAAGGTCGGGGTGAGAGCCATCTCGGTGCCGACCGTGACTTCATCCTGGTACTGACCCTTGATGCCGGCGTCCACCGGCTCGTCGGCCGCTCCCTGGATGAGGGTGTTGCGCCGCGGCGGACCCGTTCCGGGGCCGCCCTGGGAGATGTCATAACCGCCGGCCGGAGGATTCTGGTTGAAGGACGTCGGACCCGAGTAGTTCCACGTGATTCGCGTGAACTGGGAGCCGTACACGCGGACGTTCAGGTCGTTCGGAATCAGGTAGTAGAAGCGGCCGAACGACGCGTACAGCTTGGTCGAGCCGTCGCCCTTCCAGTCGTACACGACGCCGACGCGCGGCTGCCACTCGTTCTTCAGGTCGATGACCGTCTCCTCGAAGCCGTTCTTGATCTGCTCGGCGTCGTAACGGACGCCCAGGTTCAGCGTCAAGCGCGGGGTGATCCGCCACGCGTCCTGCAGGAACGCCGACCACGCCTTCGACGGCGGGGCCGAGTTCGCGGAGGGCAGCTGGTCGAACGTCGTCGAGCCGCTGGTGTAGTACGCGTGCTGGAAGTAGACGCGCTTCACGTCCCCCTGGTAGTTCGTGAACATCACGCCCTCTCCCGCCGGGCAGAAGCTCGAGGATGCCGGGTTCGTGCTGCAGAGGTAGGCGCGGATGCGCTGACCGCCGGTATAGAAGGAGTTGTCGGTCGTGACCGCATCCAGGTAGTCGCCGCCGAACTTCAGCTCGTTGTTGCCGAAGTAGGCGGTGAAGTTCCCCGTGTACTCCTTGCGCTCCCCCTCGTTGTTGAACCGGTATCCCGGGACCGCGCCGAAGCCCACGAAGATCGGGTGGTTCGGGTAGTCCGACGCGACGGTCCGGTCCTGCACTCCGGCGCGCGTCGCATCGAGCGGCTTGAACCGGAACTGGTCGTTGTGGCGGGAGTACTGAAGGGTCAGGACTCCGAAGGAGCCGAACAGCTGGTTGAACCGGCCCGCGTAGTCCTCCGAGCCGATGTCGAACCGGCCCGCGAAGCCGTTGGGATCGGTTCCGGTCGGCGTGAAGACCGCGCCGTCCCGGACTTCCGGATCGCGGAAGTAGGTCCCGACGAGCGTCGAGCCCTGGGCGATGTTCCAGGTCAGCTTCCCGGAGAACAGGTTGTAGTTGTCGAGCTCCTGGAAGTGCTGGTTGTTCACGGAAGGCGAGTCCTTCGGAACGCGATCGCGCTCGTTGTCGACGCGGTCGTATGCCGTGAAGAACCACAGCCGGTCCTTGACGATGAAGCCGCCGAGGTCGGCGCCGTAGTCGAGCTCTTTCACGTCGTCGTACGTCGTGTTGAACTTGTCACCCGCGTCGTGGCGCTGGGTCGTCCGGAAGCTCGTCGGGGAGAGGTTCCCGAACACGTCGCCGTGAAACTCGTTGCCGCCCGATTTCGTGATGACGTTGATGATGCCGCCGGTCGAGCGACCGTACTCGGCCTGGTAGCCGCCGGTCTTGACCTCGACCTCCTGGATGAACTCGTTGTTGATGACCTTGCCCTGGACGCCGCGGACGACGCTGTTCGTGTTGACGCCGTCGATCACGAACACGTTCTCCGCGGAGGTCGATCCGTAGATCGAGAGCGCGAGGCCGCGACCCTGCTGGTCGCCCGTGTCCTCGTTGACGCCCGGCTGCATCTTGACGACGTTCGCGTAGTTGCGGCCGAGAGGCAGCTTCTCCATGACCTTCGCCGAGTAGTTGGAACCACCCGTCGTATTGGTGGTGTCGACCACGGGCGCCTGCCCGCTCACGACGATCTCTTCCTTCTGCGAGATCTGGAGTGACTGGTTGACGGACGCCGTGCCGCCCAGCGTCACGACCGCCGTCCGCTCGGTCGTGGCGAACCCGGCCAGTCCGCAGGTCACCTTGTAGGTGCCGGGCGGAACGGTCGAGATGCGGTACGACCCGCTGTTGTTGGTGACCGCCGTGCGCGACCCCTGCAGCGACGCGCTCGTCGCGGTACAGGTGACGCCCGGCAGCGCCGCGCCGGAAGAGTCGGTGACGACGCCTGTGATGTCGCCCGTCGTCTGGGCGAACGCCAGGCTACCCGCCGCCGCCGCGACGATCGAGATCGCCGCGAGCAGGACCAGGGACCTTCGAAATCTCATAGATTTCCCTCCTCTGTTATTCCGTTTCTCCAAACCCGCTCTGGATGAAAAGGACGAATCACCGGACGAAGACACCAAACTCCGGGACGACACAGTGCGCTGCAGAGCAATCAAACTGCCAAACGGGATCGGGATGTGGCGAACTGTAAGTGGCTGGTACTACGGGGTCAAGCGGATTCCGGGCACCTTGACTGCGCGGTCAGGGATTCGTGTTTCGGAATAAATGTCCAAGAAATTGGATGGGCTGCCCCTCTATCACTGCGGGGGACGGGGCTCGAGGCGGACGAGGACGGCTCCGGTATCGACCGCCTGGCCGGGCTGACACTCGACCGCGGCCACGCAGGCGTCGGACTCTGCCTGGATCTCGTTCTGCATCTTCATCGCCTCCAGAACGAGGAGCGTCTCTCCCGACGAGACGAGATCACCCGCCGAAACCCGGACTTCGACGACGCGGCCGGGGATGCGCGCCCGCACCTCGGTCGCCGCGGCGCCGGCACCCGCGGCTTCTCCGGCGAGCTCCCGCAACGGGTCGGCGAGGGCAACGTGCAGGCGGCGTCCCTTCACCCAGATCTCGGCGCGACCGCCGAGCGGGAGGGACGCGCGCCCCGAGATCTGTCGGCAGGACGGCAGGACGACGCTCGTCCGTCCGTCGGGGAGCCACGCGAAGTCGGCGATCGTTTCGGCCCCGGAAGCGGAAGGCGTGACCGCCGCCCGCGACGCGTCGCGGATTTCGACGGAGAGATCCTCCGGCGGCGCGCCCGGGACCGCGCGGTGAAATCGGCGGCGGACGTTCACCGGCGGGCGCCCGACCGACCGGGCGCCGGCAGCGGAACGCGCAGGCCCTCCCGGCGCGCGGCGTGGCTCCATCGCGACGCGGAGGCGGACGCCGGCGCGATCGGCGCGGCCGACCGGTCGAGCGCGAGCGATACCGCGGCGAACAGCGTCTCCTCCTCGGTCGGCTCGCGCTCGCCCCAGTCCTGCACGGGCAGCCATCCGTCCAGCCATTGCGTGTGGAACCGGCCGGCGCGGAAGTCCGCGTCCGCGACGAGACGCCGGAAGAGAGGCAGCGTCGTCTCGACGCCCGCGATCTCGTACTCCTCGAGCGCGCGGGAAAGCCGGGCGATGGCCTGCGCGCGGTCGCGCCCCGACACCACGAGTTTCCCCAGCATCGGGTCGTAGTCGATCGGGACCGTCGAGCCGGCCTCGATGCCGACGTCGTTGCGCACCCCCGGACCCTGGGGCAGGCGGAGCCGCTCGATGACTCCGGGCGACGGGGAGAACCCGCGCGCCGGGTCTTCCGCGTACACGCGGCACTCGATGGCGTGACCGCGCGGGACGGGCGCCTCGTTACCGAACGACAGCGGCTCGCCCAACGCGGCACGGATCATCTCGGTCACCAGGTCGACGCCCCAGACCTCTTCGGTCACCGGGTGCTCCACCTGCAGCCTCGTGTTCATCTCGAGGAAGTAGAACGATCCGTCCTCGGCGAGGAGGAACTCGACCGTGCCGCACGAGTCGTACGCGACGGCGTCGGCGGCCGCGGTCGCGGCGGCGAAGAGCCGGGCCCGCAGCTCCGGTCCGACGACCGGCGACGGCGACTCCTCGACGACTTTCTGGTGGCGCCGCTGGATCGAGCACTCCCGCTCCCCGACCGCGATGCGGTGGCCGAGGCGGTCGGCCGCGATCTGGACCTCGACGTGGCGCGGACGCTCGAGGAGTCTTTCCGCGTAGATCGAGCCGTCTCCGAAGGAGGCCTGCGCCTCTGCCGAGGCCCGCTCGAATGCCGCGGCGACGTCGCCTCCCGAGTCGACGCGGCGCATCCCCTTCCCGCCCCCGCCGGCCGCGGCCTTGAGCAGGATCGGGTAACCCGCGCTCCGCCCGAACAGCGCGAGATCTCCGGCGTCCCGCGCCGGCCGCGTCATGCCCGGCACGACCGGAACGCCCGCCCTTTCCATCAGGACACGGCTCGTCGTCTTCGTGCCCATGGCTTCCACGGCCGCCGGCGACGGACCGACGAACGTAAGACCAGCGCCCTCGCACGCCCGCGCGAAATCCGCGCTCTCCGCCAGAAATCCATATCCCGGGTGCACGAGCGTCGCGGCGGTCCGCCGCGCCGCGTCCAGAAGGGCGGGCACCGAGAGGTAGCTCTCGGAGGCGGGGGCGGGGCCGAGCCGGACCGCGTAGTCCGCGGCGGCGACGTGGGGCGCCGCGCGGTCGGCGTCGGAGTAGACCGCGACGGTCTCGATTCCGAGGTCCCGGCAGGCGCGAAAGATGCGAACGGCGATTTCGCCGCGGTTCGCGACGAGGAGTCTCATGGCCGGCAAACGTAAAACGTAAAACGTAAAACGTAAAACGGGTTCGATCGTTGACTGCCTTCGCAGTCAAACGATGAGCGAGCCACAAAAGAATGCACCTATGACCCCCCCTCTGGGGAAATCCGTCGAATCAAACCATTCACCATGGAAAAGACCCTTTCAAGACTCGCGTCCAAGGAAGAAAACCGGGTCGTCGAGAGATAGCCAGTCTCCCTCGCGATATCCAAGAGAAGTTTCAGTTCGGTCGATGAACCACGGGAGACCAGAAGGAATCGCTTGAATTCCTTCCTTGATCGCCGTGCCGCCCCTTCGGCAATGTTGGCCGGAATCGATACAGCCGCTCGTCGGAGTTGAGAGACAAGTCCGTAGGTTTCCGTCCGAGGGAATCCCCGTGTTTCTCGGTAGACTTCAATCGCCAAGGCCCGTGCGACCTTGAAAACGTCGAGCTGCTCGTGTCCAAATTCCTTGGCACCCACGTTTGACGTTTGACGTTTTACGTTTAACGATTGTCATCACAGGGGTATGTTCCCGTGCTTCTTCGGCGGCAGGCTGCTCCGCTTCCCCTCCAGGAGCCCGAACGCGGCGATCAGCTTCTCCCGCGTCTCGGAGGGCTCGATGATCTCGTCGATGAATCCGTGGCGCGCCGCCACGTACGGGTTCGCGAAATTCTCCACGTACTCCGCGACCTTCGCGGCGCGCGCCTCCGGGCCGGCGTTCGCGAGCTCGCGTCCATGGAGGATGTTGACCGCCCCCTGCGGCCCCATGACCGCGATTTCCGCCGTCGGATAGGCGAAGTTGAAGTCCGTCGCGAGGTCCTTGGACGCCATGACGCAGTACGCGCCGCCGTACGCCTTTCGCGTGATCACGGAGATCTTCGGCACCGTGGCCTCGGCGAACGCGTAGAGCAGCTTCGCGCCGTGGCGGATGATTCCGCCGAACTCCTGCTGCGTCCCGGGAAGGAAGCCGGGCACGTCTTCGAAGACGAGCAGGGGTACGTTGAACGCGTCGCAGAAGCGCACGAACCGCGCTCCCTTGACGGAGGCGTCGATGTCCAGGACGCCCGCGAGGTGCATCGGCTGGTTCGCCACGACGCCGACCGGCCTTCCTCCCAGGCGGATGAAACCGACGATCAGGTTGCGGGCGAATGCCGCGTGGACCTCGAAGAAGTCGCCGCCGTCCGCGACCGCGCGGATGAAATCCGCCATGTCGTACGGTTTGTCCGGCTCCTCC
The DNA here is from genome assembly GCA_046732075.1 of Acidobacteriota bacterium. GTDB lineage: Bacteria > Acidobacteriota > Thermoanaerobaculia > UBA5066 > Gp7-AA6 > Gp7-AA6. Next base: position 10,909 of record JBKPMI010000013.1, read on the forward strand.
GGGATGAACCGGTCGAGATCCCGGCTCGCGGCGACTGGCTCCCGGCTCTCCCGCTTCGGGGGATCGTCGAGGTTGTTCGACGGCAGGTACGAGAGGAGCTCCCGGATCGCGAGCAGCACGCCGGCGTCGTCGCGCCGGACGAAATGCGCGATCCCGGACACCGCGGAGTGCGTGCGCGCGCCCCCCAGGTCCTCCTTGGTCACCTCCTCGTGCGTCACGGTGCGGATCACGTCCGGGCCCGTGACGAAGAGGTACGAGGTCTTCTCGGTCATGAACACGAAGTCCGTGATGGCCGGAGAGTAGACGGCGCCACCCGCGCAGGGACCCAGGATCGCCGAGATCTGCGGCACGACCCCGGACGCGCGCGTGTTCCGGAGGAAGACGCGCGAGTATCCGGCGAGCGAGACCACGCCTTCCTGGATGCGCGCGCCGCCCGAGTCGTTCAGTCCGATGATCGGCGCGCCGTTGGCGACCGCCAGGTCCATGACCTTGCAGATCTTCTCGGCGTTCGTCTCCGAGAGGGAACCGCCGAACACCGTGAAGTCCTGGGCGAACACGTACACGTTCCGGCCGTCGATCGTGCCGGCGCCCGAGACGATTCCGTCGCCCGGAACCCGGGTCCGATCGAGGCCGAAGTCACGCGACCGGTGCTCGACCAAGCGATCGAGCTCGAAGAACGAGCCGGGGTCGAGCAGCAGCTCGACGCGCTCGCGCGCCGTCAGCTTTCCCTCGGCGTGCTGGCGCGCCACGCGCTCGGAACCGCCGCCTTCGAGGCTCCGGCGGCGGAGCGCCTCGAGGTGCTCGATCCGCTTTTCGATGGTCATCCGGAAGACGGTAGCCGGGAGCCGGTAGCCGGTAGCCGGGAGCCGCTAACCGTTAGCCGGCTCAAAGCACGATCCCGCGTTGCTCGGCCAGCTTCCGGCGGATGCGGCGGAACAGCTCCTGGCCGTCGACCTTCCCGGACGCGATCTCGTTCTTCGCGCCCTCCATCATCCGGCGGGCTTCCTCGTCGAGCGTCCGCTCCTTTTCGGCCTCGCCCGCCAGTGCGGCGAGAACCGCGTCGCGCAGCGCCCCGGGCGCCTTCTCCTCGAACAGCTTCCGGTTCACGAGCCCGCGGGCGGTGCGCACCGCGACGAAGTCCTTCCTCCGTTCCGCCAGGCTCATGCGGTCTCCATCCCGCGATGTTATAGCGGGAAAAACGATCCCACAT
>JBKPMI010000014.1:0-9988 GCA_046732075.1 Acidobacteriota bacterium
GCCTCGGGCCAGCAGACCGCCAGCCTGCTCTGGCGCGGCGAGACGTTTCCCATCGCGTTTTCGCGGGGCGACTTCGGAGTCGGCGACGTCGCGCGAGCGCTCGACCTGACGGTTTCTCGCGACACGACCACGGGAGTCCTCACGATCGGGACGAAGTCCGGGGCGCAACTCCTGGCGGGGCCGGGAGCCGTCCAGGTCTCGGTCAACGGGAGGTCGGTCGAGATTTCCCGCCCGATCCGGTCGGTCACCGGCGTCCTCTACGCCCCGCCGGACTTCTTCGAAAAAGCCCTTTTTCCGCTGGCCGGGGCGAGAGGATCGTGGGACCCGTCGCAGCGGCTGTGGACCGTCACGGCGGCGGGGAGCGGTCCGCCGGCGGCACCCGCAGCCGAGCCCGGAGCGCCGGTCACCGTCGACGTCGCCGTCGTTCACGTCGATCCGTCGACGCAGGTCGTGCTCCGGGAGTCGACCGCGGCCCGCTTCGAGCCGCAACTCATCGATTCCGGGATCCAGATCCGGTGGACCGATCGGAAGGTCGTCCCGCCCTTCGCGGAGCGCCGGTTCGACGATCCGCTCGTCGCCGCGGTCCGTTTCGAGGGCGACACCGTCACCGTCGTTTTCCGCGACGCGAGCCTGACCGCGCACGCTTACCCGCTGACCGACCCCGACCGCATCGTCGTCGAGGTGGCGCGGGTGGTCGCGTCGCCCGCGATCGAGCCCGCGCCCCCGCCTCCGCCCGCGGTCCCGGGGCTCACGATCGTGATCGATCCGGGGCACGGCGGCGGAGAGACCGGGGCGATCGGTCCGGACGGACTCCAGGAAAAGGACGTGACGCTCCAGATCGCGCGACGCCTGGCGGCCGCGATCCCGCGGGTGCTCTCGAGCCGCGTCGTGCTGACCCGCGACTCGGACAGCGCGATCTCGCTCGACGACCGGACGTCGCTGGCGAACCACGAGAAGGCGGGACTCTTTCTCTCGCTCCACGCGAACTCGTCGCGCGCCGTGGGGGCGCACGGGTCGGAGACCTACTACCTCTCCCTGGAGACGTCCGACCGGGTCTCGCAGGACGTGGCCCGTCGGGAGAACGTAGCGCCCGCGGCGGTGCCCGGAGCGCCGGAGGCCAACCCGGACCTCGACTTCATCCTCTGGGATCTGGCGCAGAGCGCCCACATCACCGAGTCGAGCCGGCTCGCGGAGGCGATCCAGACGCAGCTGAACGTGGTCTCGAAGACCGAGAACCGGGGCATCAAGCAGGCGCCGTTCCGCGTGCTCGCCGGCGCGACGATGCCGGCGGTGCTGGTCGAGGTCGGTTTCATCTCCCACCCCGAAGAAGAGAAGCAGCTCCGCTCCGCGGCCTTCCAGGAGAGCGTCGCGGTCGCGATCGCCAAGGCCGTCGGCGAATTCTTCGGACGGCGACAGCCCGCGGCGGCGCCTGCCGCCGGGCTCGCGGTGACTCCGCCGCCGGCCCGATCGCCCGGCGCAACGCCCCCGCCCGGGAAATGAGCCGCCGCGCGGCGGCGGCAATCCTCCTGGTCATGGCGGCGGCGGTCGGCCTGCTGCTGCTCGTCAACCGTCCCGCCGCCTCGCGTCCCACGTTCCGCCGTCGGCTACCGTTTCTGCGGGTAACCCCGGCAATTGTCTCGGGAACTCCGCGGCCCGGTGCGCCGGCCGCGCCCGTCGAAACCGTGCGTGTCACTCTCTTCTTTTCGGACGCGTCCGAGGGAAAGCTGCATCCGGAAGAGCGGGACATCGCGAAGCCCGCGGAGCCCGGGGCGTTTCTCCGGGCCCTCTTCGAGGAGCTGGCGCGCGGCCCCCGCCGGCCGGGCCTGATCGGAGTCCTGCCGCCGCGCATCCAGCTCCGCAACGGCTTTCTCATGCCCTCGGGCGAGGTCGTCCTCGACATCGCCGTAGACTCGAGCCTGTCGTTCGGGTCGGCCGAAGAGCTTTCGATCGTGAGCTCTCTCGTCGACACGACGCTTCAGAACGTGGCGAACACACAGTCGGTCCGGATCCTGGTCAACGGCGAGCCCGCGGAGTCGCTCGGAGGTCACGTCGACCTGACGCGGCCGATGGGCTTCATCCGCGACGAGCTCGCGCCATGACCGCCGCGGTGGCGCGGCCGGACGGACGGAAGCCCGGCGAGATGCGGGCGGTGTCGATCGAGACCGGCTCCATCCGGCACGCCGAGGGCTCTGCGGCGATCGACCTGGGGGGCACGCGTGTCCTGTGCGTCGCGTCGGTCGAGGACCGGGTGCCGGCGTTCCTGAAGGGAAGCGGCAGCGGCTGGGTCACCGCGGAGTACGGGATGCTGCCCCGCGCGACCCACACGCGCTCTCCGCGGGAGGCCGCGGTCGGCCGCCAGGGAGGGCGCACCCAGGAGATTCAGCGGCTGATCGGCCGGTCGCTGCGCAGCGTGACCGAGCTCCGCGGGCTCGGCGAACGGACGATCACGCTCGACTGCGACGTCCTGCAGGCCGACGGGGGGACGCGCTGCGCCGCGATCACCGGCGCGTGCGTCGCGCTCGCGATCGCGCTGGCGAAGCTCGTGCGCGACAGAACGATCCCGCGCTGGCCGATTCGCGAGACGGTCGCCGCGACATCCGTCGGTATCTGCGCCGGGCAGGTCGTGCTCGACCTCGCGTACGTCGAGGATTCCGAGGCGGACGTGGACTTCAACGTCGTGGGTACGGCGTCGGGACTCTTCGTCGAGGTCCAGGGGACCGCCGAGCGTCGGCCCTTCACCGAGGAGAAACTGACGGAGCTCCTCGCGCTCGCGCGCAAGGGCCTGAAGAAGCTCACCGCGCTGCAGGAGGAGGTCCTCGCGCCGCACCTCGAGGGGATCGACCCGGGGTGAGGCGCCCCGCTTTCTAGGCCGGCCTCTCGAGCTTACCGGGCTTCACCTTCTCCGCCGGAGTTCCCTTCAAGACCGACGCGGGCACGTAGAACGGAATCGAGTAGTGCCCGCGGTACGGCACCGCCGTGCGAAAGCGGCGGGGTCGCGACCAGACGTACGCCCACCCTGATCCGTCGGCGACGCAGTCCTCGAGCCACGCGATCCCGACGATCTTTCCGCGCTCGGGTGTGTACTCCTCGTTACGATCGAGCCCGAGTGCCGCGCGGTGGCGGGCGACTTCCTCGCGGCGAACGGCCTGCGCGGCGTGCACCAGCACCCAGCCGCGGAACCGCGTCGGCCGCGACCGGCGGTCCCGCCGCATCGCTCCCCGGACGATCAGATCGGCCGACGGCTGGCGAACGGAGATCGCCGGAAAACGGTCGGCGGCGGAGTGTGCGGGTCGAGGCATCTCTCGATAACTCTTGTCGCGACCGGCGCCTCCCGGCGGGTGGCGGGGCCTTCGGAGGCCTGACATAATTGCGGGTTCTGCGGCCCCGAGCCGCTCCGACAGGTAACAAAACAGAGGCGGTTTCTCGTGAAAAAGATCGGCATTCTCTTCGGACAGGAAAGATCGTTTCCGCACGCCCTGATCGACCGGATCAACCGGGCCGGGCACTCGGACGTCACGGCCGAGCCCGTTCTGCTGGGCGGCATCGGCCTCGAATCGCCGCGCAAGTACGACCTCGTCCTCGACCGGATCAGCCAGGACATCCCGTTCTACCGCGCCGTGCTCAAGAAGCTCGCCTTCGACGGGACGATCGTCGTCAATGACCCCTTCTGGTGGTCGGCCGACGACAAGTTCTTCAACAACGTCGTCGCGAAGGAGATCGGCGTGGCGGTCCCGAAGACCGTCCTGCTCCCCTCGAACCAGCATCCGCCGGACACGACCGGCGAGTCCATGTCGAATCTCGTGTTTCCGCTGGAGTGGGAGGAAATCTTCCAGCACGTTGGCTTCCCGGCCTACTTCAAGCCCTACTCCGGGGGTGGCTGGAAGAGCGTCTACCGGGTCACGAACCCCGACGAGTTCTTCGAGGCCTACCGGGCCTCGGGCCAGCACGTGATGACGCTCCAGGAGGAGATCGTCTTCGAGGAGTACTTCCGCTGCTACGTCCTCGGAGCCAAGCACGTCCGGATCATGCGCTACGACCCGAGGCAGCCGCATGCCAACCGCTACGTCCAGGGCGCGCCTCCGATCGACCCGGCTCTCGAGGAGAGGCTCCGCGGCGACTGCCTGAAGCTGACCGGGGCGCTCGGGTACGAGTTCGACACGGTCGAGCTCGCGATCCGCGACGGGATCCCGTACGCGATCGACTTCCTGAACCCCGCGCCGGACGCGGACGTCGCCTCGATCGGGGCCGACAACTTCGAGTGGATCGTGGACCAGTCCTCGAGATGGCTGGTCGAGCGGGTCCTCGAAGGACCGCGCCCGTCCCGCGCCTGGGAGTGGCAGAGGGCGCGGGAGACGGTCGCGTCGACGACCGTCGACACCGACAAGCCGAAGAAGCCCCGCGGCGCCGCCCGCCCCCGGACTCGCCGAGCGGTGCCGGCGGAGCCGGCTGCCGAGTAGGGGTCGTCCCGTGTCGGTCGAACGTCCCGCCTTCACCCTCGGGGTCGAAGAAGAGTTCCAGATCATCGATCCGGAGACGCGCGAGCTCCGCTCGCACGTCCAGGAGCTCCTCGACGAGGGAAAGAGGCTCCTGAAGGAGCGGGTCAAGCCCGAGATGCACCAGTCGGTCATGGAGATCGGCACCGGCATCTGCAAGGACATCTCCGAGGTCCGGCGGGACGTCCAGGAGCTGCGGGGCGAGATCATCGCGCTCGCGCACCGCCAGGGGATGCGCGTGGCCGCAGCGGGGACCCACCCCTTCTCGAACTGGGCCGACCAGCTCATCTACCCGGACGAGCGCTACACCGCGATCGTGCAGGAAATGCAGCTCGTGGCGCGGGCGAACCTCATCTTCGGCCTCCACGTCCACGTGGGGATCGCGGACCGCCTGCTGGCACTCCAGATCATGAACGAGGCCCGGTATTTCCTGCCGCACCTGCTCGCGCTGTCGACCAGCTCCCCCTTCTGGCTCGGGCGGAACACGGGTCTGAAGAGTTATCGAACGAAAATTTTCGAGCGGTTCCCGCGGACCGGCATTCCCGAGGTTTTCGAAACCCCCGCGGCGTTCGACGATTACGTGCGCATACTGGTCAAGACGAACTGCATCGACAACGGAAAGAAGATCTGGTGGGACGTGCGTCCGCATCCCTTCTTCGACACGATCGAGTTCCGGGTCTTCGACGTTCCGATGCGGATGGAGGAGACGCTTGCGCTGGCGGCCCTGACGCAGGCGATCTGCGTGAAGCTCTTTCAGCTCCGGGAGAAGAACCTGGGCTGGCGGCCGTATCGCCGCGCGCTTCTCCACGAGAACAAGTGGCGGGCCAGCCGGTACGGAGTCGAGGGAAAGCTGATCGACTTCGGCCGCGAAGTCGAGGTGCCGTTCCGCGAGCTGGCCGAGGAGATGCTGCTCTTCGTGGACGACGTGGTGGACGAGCTCGGGAGCCGGAAGGAGGTCGAGTCGATCCGCTGGATCCTCGACAACGGGAGCGGCGCCGACAGACAGCTTGCCGTTTACCGCGAGACCGGCGAAGATCTCAAGAAAGTGGTCGACTACATCTGCGACGAAACCGCGCACGGAATCGATGCCCCGGCTGCGGGAACCGAGGCCGTGGCGGGATGATCGACACCTCGGGCAACGGCTACGACCTCGCGCCCGGAGCCCGCAACGCAATCCGGACGTGCCTCAAGGTGACGCCCGAAGAGCGCGTCGCCATCGTGACCGACTCCGAGACGCTTCCCGTCGCGAGGAGCCTCGCCGCCGAGGTGCTCGCGGTGGGGGCGCCGTACGAGATCCACGTCATGGAGGATTACGGGCGGCCGATGCTCGAGCTTCCGCCGGAGATCGTGAACGCGTTCGAGGGCTCACAGGTTTCGATCTACGCGGCGCAACCGCAGCCCGGCGAGCTCGCGTCGCGCCGGGAGATGACGTTCATCGTGAACCGCCGCCGGATGCGTCACGCGCACATGGTCTACGTGACGCCGCGCATCATGGCCGAGGGGATGCGGGCGGACTTCGAGGTCGTCGACGCGATCTCGACCCGGGTCCGTGACCGGGCGCTCACCGCGCAGCGGATCCGCGCCCGATCCCGCGCCGGCAGCGACCTCGAGGCGACGTTCGACCCGACGATCAAGTGGCTGAAGACGAGCGGGCTCATCACCCCGGAGAAATGGGCGAACCTTCCGGGCGGCGAGGTGCTGACCTCGCCGGCGCGGGTCGACGGCGTCTACGTCGTCGACGGCGTCCTCGGGGACTATCTCTGCGCGCGGTACGGAGACCTCGAGGCCACCCCGCTCACGGTCTGGATCGAGAACAGCCGTGTCGCGGACGCTCGTTGTGACCGCACCGAGATCCGGGACGACTTCCTCGCCTACACCCGCACCGAGGAGAACTCCGACCGCGTCGGCGAGTTCGCGATGGGAACGAACGTCGCCGTCCACTCGATCATCGGAAACATCCTCCAGGACGAGAAACTCCCCGGTCTCCACCTGGCGTTCGGACATCCGTACACCGAGCACACCGGAGCGCACTGGAGCTGCCGGACACATCTGGACATCGTCGGCCGGCACTTCGACGTGTGGTTCGACGCCGAGCAGGTGATGGAGGACGGCAAGTTCCTCATTTGACGACAGAGGCGCCGCGATGATTCCCTCCCTTCGCCGCGCCTACAACGAGAGCTTCACCCCGGAGAAGTACCGCAACTATCGGAAGCGCCTGGAGGACCAGGCCGGCTGGCCGATCGAGTTCCGGCTCTGCGAGACGCCGGTATTCCTGCCGCCGCCGCTCGTCGACCAGATGGTGCAGGCGGCGACCGAGATCTGGGCGGAGCTCTCCACCCCCGCTGCGCTGCGGCGGTCTCTCGACGCGGTGCCGCCGGCGCTCGACGTGCCGGGTGGCGACGACCATCCGACGTTCGCGCAGGCGGACTTCGCGATCACGCGGGACGGTCCGGAGGGCGCGCTCGCGCCGAAGCTGATCGAGCTGCAGGCGTTCCCGTCGCTCTACGCCTTCCAGATCTTCCAGACCAGGGAGCTCGCGCGGATGACGCCGGGCGGCGGCGATCTCGGCTTTCTCCTGTCCGGCCTGGACGAGGCCGACTACGTCCGCGTCGTGGGCGACGTGATCCTCGGCGGCGTGCCCGCCGAGAACGTGATCCTCATGGACATCGATCCTCCGACGCAGAAGACCGGAGTCGACTTCGCGTTCACCGAGCAGCTCTGGAACGTCCGGGCGGTTTCGGTCGCCGACCTCGAAACGCGCGGCCGCGAGCTCTGGTACCGCCGGGACGGAAAGCCGACCCGGGTCCTGCGCATCTACAACCGGCTCATCTTCGACGAGCTCATCGCGAAGGGGATCTCGATTCCGATCGACTTCACGAAGCCTCTCGACGTCGCGTGGGCGGGCCATCCGAACTGGTACTTCCGGTGGAGCAAGCACTCCCTGCCGGGCCTGCGCCATCCGACGGTTCCGGAGGCGAGACTGCTGTCGGAAGGCGTCCCGCCGGATCCCCAGAACTGGGTCCTGAAGCCGCTCTTTTCGTTTGCCGGCTCCGGCGTGAAGGTCGACGTCACGCGGGCCGATCTCGACGCGGTTCCCCCGAAAGAGCGCGGCCAGACGCTCCTCATGCGAAAGGTCCGGTACGCGCCGGTCGTCGAGACTACCGACGGGAACGTATCGAAGGTCGAGGTGCGGATCATGTTCGTCTGGCGGGATGGAAAACCGCTCGCGGTGACCACGCTCGCGCGACTGTCCCAGGGCCGGATGATGGGAGTCGCCTTCAACAAGGACCGGACCTGGGTGGGCTCGAGCGGCTGCCTCTGGCCGGTCTAGGAACGGAAGTCGTAAGCCGCGGCGAGCCAGCCCATCACGACCCGGTCGAGGTCGCCGACGGACTCCAGGACGACCGAGTGCCCGAATTTCGCGAGACCCAGCCGCTCGACGTGGACGATCCGGTGGTCCTCGATCCGGTGATCGGAGAGGAATCCGAGCCGCAGGAAGTTGCCCCGGACGGTGACCGCGCCGAAGTGATGGCGCGCCGTCAGGTTGATCGAGGTCTTCACCGGGTCGACTTCGACCGGACCCAGCCTCCGAAGGCGGCGGACGAGCTCGTCGAAAATCCCGCGCAGCTCGGGGTCGCGGCCGCGGAAGTGCTCCTCGAGCTTCTTCGTCTCGCACGAGTGCCACTGGTGCGCCTTCGCGAAGCGGCGGCGGCACGTCGGGCACTCCCAGGTCGCCGTCGAGGATCCTTTCGACGAGGCCTTCGGGCTCACGGCACGTAGCTTCGGACCTGGATCTTCCACCACGGCCAGTCGTGGCCGTACGGCGCATCCCAGACGTGGCCGCGGTGCGCGATCCCCTTCTCGTGGAGGATCCGGATCATGTCGGTCGTGCCCGCGAGGATGTTGTCGGTCGCGCCGGTCACGATCGCGATGTCCATCGCGGAGAGCTTCCCGACCCACTCCCCGTCCAGGTTCGGTACGTATGCCGTCGGGCAGTGGAAGTACGCCATGTCGTTCCAGAAGCCGTCCAGGAACGAGTGAATGTCGTACTTGCCGGAGAAACCGACGGTCTTGTCGACCAGGTCGGGATGACGGAACGCGAAGTTGACCGCCTGGTAAGCGCCCCAGGAGGCGCCGAGCGTTCCGACCTTCCGCGGAGCGCCGATCTTCGCGGCGATCCACGGGATGACCTCGCCCGCGAGATAGCGGTCGTACTGGTCGTGGCGCGCGAGGCGGTCCGCGGGGTGGCGCGAGCGGGCGTAGAGCGCCTCCGAGTCGATGCCATCCACGCAGGCAATCTGGAGCGCGCCGCCCTCGATCCGATCGCGCACCGCGCCCACGAGTCCGAAGTCCTCGTTCTCGAAGAAATGGCCGTAGGAGGTGGGAAACCAGATCATCGGACGGCCGGCGTGCCCGAACCAAAGGAGCTCCATGCGGCGTCCGAGCGTCGGCGAATCCCAGGCGATGTATTCGCGGTTCATGTCACTCCAGGCTGCCGGCGCCGAACGGGAATCGCCCGGCGGGCGTGGGATAATTTCCTCTCTCCGGGGCGTAGCGCAGCGGTAGCGTATCTGCTTTGGGAGCAGATGGTCGCCGGTTCGATCCCGGCCGCCCCGACCAGATCTTCGATCGTTCTCTCGAGAAAGGTGAGCCCCCGGTGGTTCCCCGGGTCGATCCGTCCTGAAAGGAGGACTTTGATGAGGGTCGCTCGCACGTTCTCGTTCCTGATTCTCTTTCTTCTCGTTGCCGCCGGAGGACTTTCACGGGTCGCATTCGCGGAGGACATTCCGAACTGGTCGGCGCCGCCGACCTGGTCACCCGCCCGGGCGGAAGGCATCGGCATCATGTCCACGAGTAGTCCGCTTCCCTTCATTCCAATCACTCCCTGCCGCGTGGCGGATACGCGCGGCAACGGCGCGCCGATCCAGGGCGGGATCTTCACCAACTCCCAGTCGCGCAACTGGACCGTCGCGGGGATCTGCGGAGTCGCCGCCGGCGCCGCCGCCGTCTCGGTCAACTTCACCGTGACGGGAAGCCCTCCCACGATCCCGCAGGGCGCCTTCCTGCTGGCATTCGCGACCGGTGACCCTCCACCGCCCACGGCGATCATGACCTACGGTCCCACGCAGACGATCTCCAATGCGGCCGTCGTCCCCTTGAGCGCGGCAGGAGGACAGATGACCGTCAACGTGAGCCACTCGACTCACGTCATCATGGACGTCAACGGCTACTACGCCGGAGCGGGAGTCGGAGCCAACAACACGTTCGTCGGCCGGAGTGCGGGCAACTTCACGATGACGGGGGACAACAACACCGGCGTCGGACAAGGCGCGCTCTCGGCCAATAGCGCCGGGAACCAGAACACGGCGCTGGGAGCCACTGCGCTTTCCAGCAATACTCTCGGCGACGGCAACACGGCGATCGGGTTCGCCGCGCTCAAGAGCAATACCGAGGGGAGCGGCAACGTCGCCCTCGGCTGGGAATCCCTTCAGGCC
>JBKPMI010000015.1:0-2133 GCA_046732075.1 Acidobacteriota bacterium
CGCAGCAGACTCCGGCGAGGGCGTCGAGCCAGCGCTCCTGCGGCCAGTTCTTGATGCGGCGACCGATCACGAGCGCGAGCTCCCCCTCGTAGTCCACGCGCGCGGACTCCGGCGGCAGCACGATGTCGCTGCCGTCGATCACCAGCGACGACGGCGCCTTCAGGAACAGCAGCGGCTCCGCGTCCGGGACGGCGTTGCCGAGCTCCGCCGCGTGCTCGCGATAGTTGCGGCCGACCGCCACGATCTTCGACGGCCGCGGCGGCGCGTCCGCGGAGTCGAAGGGGATCGACTTCCGGAAGCTCACTCCCGCCACGCCTCTTCGGTCAATATGCCCGAGAAGATCTCGCGCGCGTCGCCGGAGAGCGTGATTGCCGTGAAGCGCTCGGCGCCCGAAGCTGCGCTCACGGTGAGATCGACGCCGCTCTTGGTCCCGCAGACGACGGGCAGCCCGGTGTGTCCGCGAAGCGCCGCGACCAGCGCCGACGCCACGACGCCCGAGCCGCACGAGAGCGTCTCCGCTTCGACGCCGCGCTCCCACGTCCGGATCTGGAGACGGCCGGGAGAATCGACGCGGACGAAGTTGACGTTCGCGCCTTCGGGCAGGAGCGGGTGGCGCCGCAGCGGCGGACCCAGGCGTTCGATCGGAAGCGTCGCGAGGTCCTCGCGGACGAAGATCACGAGGTGCGGAACACCCACGTGGATGGGGGTCCCGTCGGCGGGCAGGCCCACCGTGGGATAGCGGTCCGGATTGTGCGGGTCGAGCAGGATGGGTTCGTCCGGCGCGAGGACGTCGGGCAGCGCGAGCGTGACCGACTCCCCGTGGACGCGCGCGCCGATCTCGCCCCAGCCCGTCTGGAGGCTCAGCTCGGGTTCGGCGACCAGGCGCCGCGTCACCGCGTAGCGCGCGGCGCATCGGGTGCCGTTGGCGCAGAACGAGGCGAGGCCGCCGTCCGCGTTGTAGTAGTCGAGCCGGACCCGGCCGTTTCCGCCGCCCGAGACGAACAGCGCGCCGTCGGCGCCGACCGAGAGGCCGCGGCGGCAGAGGCGCGAGAGCCGGAGCGAGTCCTCGTCGGAGAGTTTCCGGCCGTCCGCCTCGAACAGGAGGAAGTCGTTGCCCCCTCCCGCCATCTTGACGAACCGCTCGGGCAGCGACATATGCAGAGTCTATGGGGTCAACGCTGAATCACTGAATTCGTGCCAGTCCTGAATTCAGCGCTGACCTGAATTCAGCCATTCAGCGTTGACCCTACAAAGTTTCCGCGACGGCCTCGGGCGACGGCGGGCTCGCGTTCCCCGCGGCGTCCACCGCGACGACCGTGTAACGGTACCGGCGGCGCGGCTGCACGGTCGTGTCGAGGAAGAATGTATCGGTGATCGGCTTCTGGGTCAGCCGCGCCGGCGTACCGCCCTCCGTGTCCGCGCGATACACGACGTAGCCCGCGAGATCGGGCGCCGCGACCGGATCCCAGATCAGCCGCACCGCGCCCGTCTCCGGGAGCACGTCCAGGCGCGCCGGCGCGGCGGGCGGGAAGAGGTCGCGGTTGTCGACGCCGGCCTCGTCCGCCGGAACCCCCTCGATCTTCGGCTTGCCGGGAAGCGTCGCGCGCACCGTGTACACGAGTGCGGCGCCGGGCGGCGGCGCCGTGTCGACGAAGTCCGTCCCCCGGAACGGCTCGGCGTTCAGAGGTGCGTCGTACTCCTCCTCCGGCAGCGCACGCCGATAGACGCGGTATCCGCCGATCGCCGACGGCTGGCCGATCACGTCCTTCTCGGGAGCAATCCACTCGAGGCAGACGCGCCCCTGCTCCGCCGTGACGGGGACGATCGTCGGAGGGCCGGGCGGAACCGCCGGCGAGAACGCCACGATGTTCGACAGCGGGCTGCGCTCCCCACTGCGGCGAACCGAGACGACCGAGTACGCGAGCGAAGCCGGCAACTTCCCGCCGGCGAACAGCGGGGCCAGCGGGTCGCGGTACACGACGGTAGCGCCACGGGTCCGCTCGGCGATCGCGGCCACCGGCAGCGCGTCGACGCGTTTGCCCTCGCGGTAGAACGCGGCCTCCGCGAGACGGACGTTCGCGGCCTCGCGCCGCGCCCCGGAGCCCGGCGCCTGGTCCCCGGCGGGTGCCGGCC
>JBKPMI010000016.1:0-3399 GCA_046732075.1 Acidobacteriota bacterium
CGTTCGGATACTTGCGGATGTTGACGACGTCGTCCGCGACCAGGCGGTGCCCCCGCTGGATGAGATCGAGCGCCGACTCGCTCTTTCCGATACCGGACTCGCCGAGGAGGAGGACTCCCATCCCGTAGACGTCGACGAGGACGCCATGGAGTGTGGTCGACGGGGCGAGCTCGTCCTCCAGGATCCGCGTGATCGACTGGATCACGACGGACGTCGTCTGCGGCGAAACGAGCAGCGGAACGCGGCGCGCGCGGCACTCCCGGACGAGCTCCTCCGGGACCTCCTGCCCCTTGGTCACGACGAACGCCGAGACCGGCAGCGCGCAGATCATGCCGATGCGCTCGCGGCGCAGCTCGAGCGGCATCGTGTCGAGGTAATTGAGCTCGCTCTCGCCCAGGACCTGGATCCGGCCCCAGGAGATCGGCCGGTCGAAGCCCCCCTCCCCCGCGACAACGCGCATCTCGAGGTCGGAGAGGCCGGGCGATCGGAGAATGTCGGCGGTCAGCTCGGTCATGCGTTATCTCAGTCCGGTGCTTTCTGAGGATACGCCCGAATGCGCCGGAAGCCGGCGACCGGGCGCTTCCTCAGGCCGGAACGGCGAGGCGGCCCTCCGCATCCTTCAGCGCGGCCGCGATTTCGCCGGCCGTCGCGGCCTCCGAGACCCTTTCCAGAACGCCCGGGACCCGGATCACGCGGGAGATGCGGGCGAGCGCCTGCAGGTGGAGGGCCGGGGAGTCCGCCGGCGACAGCACGAGGAACAAGAGCCGGACGGGCTGTCCGTCCGCCGCGCCGAAGTCGATTCCGCGCCGGGAGACGCCGACCGCCAGGACGACGTCGCCGATCTCGTGCAGCTTGCAGTGCGGAATCGCGAGTCCCCCGCCGAGGCCGGTCGAGCCCATGCGCTCGCGCTCGATCAGCCGGCGCGCGAGCTCGGTTCCATCCGAGACGGCGCCGGTCTCCGCGAGCGCCGCGGACATTTCGGCGAGCGCCTCGTCGCGGGTCGTCCCTGCCAGGTCCGGAAAGATCCGGCGTTCGTCGACGAGCGCCGGGAAGAAACCGGCGTCTGTCGGGTTCATCGCGGCGAGGCCGCGCTCAGCATTCGACCAGGCCGAAGTTTCCGTCGCGGCGCTTGTAGAGCACGGAGAGCTTCTCGGTCACCGAATCCCGGAAGACCAGGAACTCCTGCTCCGAGCCCTCCATCTTGAGCGCGGCCTCTTCGGCGCTCATCGGCTTGACGGCCGGCCGCGTCACCCGGACGATGCGGCGGTCGGATCCGGCCTCCGTCCGCGGAGCCTTGCGGCTCCGCGCCGCGACCCCGGGCGTGGCCTCGCCTGCCTGCAGCCGCGGCGACGAGCGGTCCTTCCGGTTGCGCCGCTTCTCGGAGTCCTTCTTCGCCTGCGCGTCGATCTTCTCGAATGCGAGCGCCACGGCCGCGCGGGGATCCGTCGTGTGCTCATGCGCGTTCCATCGGCGCCTTCGGTGCGTGGCGATGATCTCGGCGCCGAACCGGCGTCGTTCGTGAGAAAGGATGATCCGGACGTTGGCGGGTCCGCCCAGGTGTCGCTCGAGCTTCTCGGCGCGCTCGCGCGCGAGATTCAGGAGAGCGGGCGTGACCTCCACGTTGCGACCGGTGCATTCGACGGCCATGATTCCTCCGTCCGACCGAACTTCGAACGAGTCAGAAACTCTGTTTTCGCTGCGACGAGGATGGGATGCGAAGCTCCTCGCGGTACTTCGCCACGGTCCGCCGGGCGATCTGGATTCCCTCCGCGCGGAGCTTCTGCATGATCCGCGCGTCGGAGTGCGGGCGCTGCGCGTCCTCGTCGGAGACGATCTTCGCGATCTTGCTCTTGATCGAGAGGGATGAAACCTCGCTCCCCTGGGTCGAGTCGATTCCGCTGTGGAAGAAGTACTTCATCGGAAACAGGCCCCGGGGCGTGTGGATGTACTTGTTCGAGACGACGCGGGAGACCGTGGACTCGTGCATCCCGATGTCGTTGGCGACGTCGCGCAGCACGAGCGGCCGGAGGTGCTCGATCCCGTTCTCCAGGAACTCGCGCTGGTGGCGCACGATCGAGTCCGCGACCTTGTAGATCGTGCGCTGGCGCTGGTCCAGGCTCTTGATGAGCCACACCGCCGACCGCATCTTGTCCTTGAGATAGGTCGCGGCTTCCTCCCCGATCGCGCCGTTGCCGCCGCGGAGCATCCGGCGGTACGCCGCCGAGATCCGCAGCTTCGGAAGTCCGTCCTCGTTCAGCTGGATCACGTACTCGTCCCCGATCTTGCGGACCGCGACGTCCGGCTCGACGTAGATGGTCCGTTCGTCCGAGTACTTCCGGCCCGGCTTGGGCTCCATGTTCTTGACGATCTCGAAGACCGCCTGGAGCTGGGAGAGTCCGACGTTCAGCGTTCGCGCGAGCTGGGCGAACTGCCGGTTCAGAAACTCCGGCCAGTGCTCCGTGATGACCTTCTCGATGAGCGGGTTTTCGATACCGAGGGCGCGGATCTGGAGCATCAGGCAGTCGGGCAGGTCGAAGGCGCCGATTCCCGGAGGATCGAACGAGCGCACCAGGGCGAGCGCCGCCTCGACGTCCTTATCGTTCGTGAAGCCCGCCTCCCGGATCTCGTCCCGGGAGACCCGGAGGTACCCGTCCCCGTCGATGTTGCCGATCAGGTACTGCGCGATCTCCCGGACGTTCTCGGGCGCGTCGGACATCGACAGCTGCCAGTTCAGGTATTCGGGCAGACCCTGCGGCCGGGAGAGCGTGTTTTCGAGCGGCACCTGCTCGGTGTCCTCGTACTGCCTCGGGTTGTAGGCGCTGTCGAGGTAGTCCTCGAAGTAGGAGTCGAAGTCGATCTCGTCGAAGGAGTCGCGCTCCTTCTCGACCGGCGTCTCGAGGGCGGCCTCGGCGTCGGCGGCCGCGGCCGGGGACTCGGCGGAATCCGCGTCCGCGGTCTTCGCGGCGGCCGCGTCGGACTCGACCTCAGCCTCGGTCGGCTGCTCGGCCGAGACCGCTTCCTCTTCCTCCTCGAGAAGCGGGTTTTCCACGATCTCCTGCGTCAGGACGTCCTGGAGCTCGAGCTTGGACATCTGGAGGAGCTTGATGGCCTGCTGCAGCGACGGCGTCATGACGAGCCGCTGCGACAGTCGGAGGTTGAGTTTTTGTTCTAAAGCCATCGGAGATGAAAACGCCTAGCGGAGTTGAAAGGCCTCCCCCAGATAGATCTTTCTTACGACGGCGTCATTCGACAAGGCAAGCGGCGTGCCAGCCCGTAAAATCTCGCCAGCGTTGATTATATAAGCCCGATCCACGATCGACAGGGTCTCCCGGACGTTGTGATCGGTGACCAGAATTCCGATCCCCGAATTCGCCAGGCGGCGCACGATCGACTGGATAT
>JBKPMI010000017.1:0-5404 GCA_046732075.1 Acidobacteriota bacterium
GAGACCTACGCCCCCAAAAACCGCTGCTTCGGCTGCGGTCCGGCCAACGAGAAGGGCCTTCGCATCCGGAGCCGCGTCGAGGGGGACGAGGTCGTCGCGGAGTGGCGGGCCGAGCCGCACCACCAGGCCTTCGACGGGATCTTGAACGGCGGGATCGCCGGAGCGCTGCTCGACTGCCACAGCAACTGGACGGCGGCGTATCACCTCATGAAGAAGGCGGGCGCCACCGAGCCGCCGTGCACGGTCACCGCCGAGTTCCACGTCACGTTGAAGCGGCCGACGCCGATGGACGAACCAATCCACCTCCGCGCGCACGTGGTCGAGTCCACGGACGACCGCGCGGTCGTCGAGGCCACGCTCGAAGCGCACGGCAAGGTCACCGCCACCTGTCGCGGAACGTTCGTCGCGGTCAAGGAGGGCCACCCCGCGTTCCACCGGTGGTGAGGCTCGTGAGCACCGCGGAGATCGGCGCCCCGTCCGCGATCCCCCAGAGCGTTGCGCATTTCTCGCGGAGCGCGGCGAGCCGGCCGGGCTCGGCCGAGAAGTCGTAGGCGAGGACCACCGGGATTCCGGTCGGCAGCACCGGCGCCAGCTCCGCGAGGAGATAGAAGCCCTGGTTCTCGGCGAGATGGCGCTCCGCCCGCGGACGATCCCCGCCGAAGCGGCGGATCAACTCTTCCCGGTCGCCCGCGAGCTTCCCGGGCGCGGTCCGGTCGAACACGACGTCGAGGAACACCGCGTCCACCGCCCGCCCGGCGAGGATGCGCCGCGCCTCCTCCAGGTCCGACGCGCGGACGAGCTCCAGCGGCGTCGCGGCGAGGTTGCGGAACGCGTCCGTGTACTCCGTGCCGTCCTCCACGACGAGGATCGCGAAAGGCCGGGTCACGCCGGCGCCTCCGGCTCCACCGCGGGGACTTCGAGAACCACCCCTTTCGCGTAACCGGCCGCGGGCGGCGGGCTAACGTCTGCCGAGCCGTCCGAGCGGCGCAGCAGGTCCGCGACGATCCCCCAGCCGCGGTCGGCGCCGCGGCCGCGGATCATCTCCGACGTCAGCGGCCGGGCGGCGTCGTCGGCGAGAACGATCCTCGCGACGGGGGCGCCGGTGACCGCGTCGCGGCGAAGCTCCGTGAAGACTCCCAGCCGCACGCTCCGGCCTGCCGCGTCGAGCGCGTTGCCGAAGAGGTTGCGCCAGATCGTTTCCCAGTCGGCGCGATGAATGCGGACCGCGAGCTCGGGGCCCTGCCACTCGAGTGCCGGGCACGGGTCGAGTCCCTTCTCCGCGCAGATCGCCTCGAGCATCCCCTGGAGGTCCGACCTCCGGACGATCGTCGACGAGGCATCGTCGAGCGCCCGGGAGATCCCGGCGCCGCTCGCGGACCCGAAGAGGTCCGCGGCGCGCTCGAGGCGCGAGACCGTTCCCGGGTCAGCGTCCCCGTCTTCGGCGATCCGGGAAAGCGGCCGCTCCAGCCGGCGCAGGATCGCGCATCCCCCGGCAATCGGCGAGAAGAGCGGGTCCTTCTGCTCCAGGTTGAGCCGGACGCCGTCCTCGCGCGCGAGCACGCGGAGCCGCTCGAACGCGTCCGCCGACTCGGCGAGGAGACCGCGTGCGCCGGGCGTTCCGAAGAGGCGCGACTGGAGAAGCGCCGCGGTCCGTCCCCGGACTTCGGCGTCCGGCTCCGACAACCGCTTCGCAGCGTCCGCGAGTAGCAGACCGCCGTGCTTCACGACCTCGTGCCGCAGACGTCCCACCACGGGCCGCGCCTCGCGCGCCCTTGCGGGGTTCGCGCGGATCCACTCCGCGAACGTCCGGCCACCGAAACGGCGGAACGCGAGGATCGCGGCGGCGAGGAGAATCGCGGCGGCGGCGGCGCCGAGCGCGCCCCGGCCCTCCCGCTGGCTGGATTCGAGCCGCGCGATCGAGTGCGTCACGTCCTCGGTGTGGACGCCGCCCGGCGACTCCGCGAGGTACCGCCGGTATAGCGCGAGGGCCTCGCCGCGCCGGCCTTCGCGCACCGCGGACTCCGCGAGTGCGAACAGCGCCTCGGACGACCCGGCCTGCTCGGCGCGGCGCCACGCCTCGGCTGCCTCGGCCTCCTTGCCCGGCTGCCGCGCGAGGAGGAACGCGAGCCGGTCGTACGTCGCGGCACGCGCGGGGTCGGCCGCGATCGCGCGCTCGTAGGCTTTCTGCGCGAGCGAGAGGTCGCCCTGCTTCTCGTACACGGCGCCCGCGAGCTCCGGCGCCGGCGCGAAAGTCGGATCCTTCCGCTCGGCCTCGCGGAGGTGATCGAGAGCCGCCGCGAGCGACGCCGCGTCCCCGCGTCGGACGTACGCCTGCGCCACCTTCCACTCGTCCACCGCGGGCGAGGAGAGCCCGGGCGCCTCCGCCTCCTCCGGCGGGACCGCGCCGGAGAGCACCGCGTCGACCCGCCGGGCGAGCGTCTCGCGGAGATCGTCCGTCGACCTCTTCTCTTCGGGGCTCGCGCGGCGGCGGTACGCGTCCAGACGCGAGAGCGCGTTTGGCGCATCGCCCCACTCGGCCCAGCGCAGGGCCGCCGTCTTCGAGAGCGACGGCGAGTCGGGTCGCGACGCGGCCGCGCGGTCGGTGAGCGACAGCGCCTCCTCCTTCGCCGCGCGATCCGGCTCGTCCCACAGGAGGTTCGCCAGCCCGACGAGCGCCTCGAAGCGATTCGGGTCGGCCGCGAGCGTCTCGCGATACGCGCGGATCGCCTCGGGCACGCGGCCCTCGCGCGTCTCGAGGCCGGCGAGAACGAGCGCGGCCTCGGGATATCCGGGCGCGAGCCGCCTCGCGATCCCGACTCGCTCCCGCGCCTTCGGAAGATCTCCGGCCGCGAGCGCGTGGCGCGCCTCGGCCAGCGCGAGCCGCGCCTCGGGCGGAGGGACCGCGGCGGGCGCCGGGATCGCCTGCGCCTCCTCCTCGACCTCGAGCCGGCGGACCTGCGCCTCGGCCCACGACGCGAGGCTCGCATCCGGAGCGGAAGACTTCAGGGCGCGGTACTGAACGATCGCGTCTCGCCACGTACGCCGCGACTCCGCCCGGCGCGCCAGCAGGAGCCGGTCGGAGGTCGAGAGAGCCGCCGGGCTCGTCTCCGCGGCTTCGGACAGGAGGTCGCCGCACTCCTCCTCGTCCCCTGCGGCGCACGCGAGATCCGCGGCGCGCAGCGAGTAGGCCGGCGACGGCGCCAGCACCCGCACGCGCCGATAGAGACGGCGGGCGCGATCGAGCGAAGCGGTATCGGGTCTCGGGACGCCCGCGGCGACGAGCGAATCCGCCTCGGCCGCGAGGGCCGCGGCGTCCTCCGGACAGTCGCCGAGCGCCGCGAGCAGGACGAGAGCGCCGGCAGCCGCCGCGATCACTTCTCTTCGCGGGCGGACAGGCCCAGCCGATTGAACCGCAGCCGCGCCGCGCGCGCCTCCCGGGTCGAGCCGGTCATCAAGCGCGACATCTTTGCGAAGTCTCCGCCGGCCTCGTGGAAGAGCGACCGGAACGCGGCGCGCTCGAGCTCCTTCCGGAAGCCCGCCACGGATCCGGCGCGCGGCCGCGGGAGCACGAGCCTTTCCGCGGGGGCGTCGCCGGCCCGGGCGTCGGTGAGCAGTCCGAAGACCATCCGCGCCTCGATCGAGAACACCGCGCGGCCGTGCCGGTCGATCGACGGCGCCATCCCGCCGTACAGCGCCGACGCGAGCACGTCGGTCAGCACCATCTTGAACTGGCGGACGTTCCCGGGCCACGCGTGGCGTTTCATTACGGTCCACGCCTTGCCCGGCAGTACGAAGACGACGGAGGCGCGGCTCTCGGCGAGCGCGTCCTCTCCCCGCGCGAGCTCGACCGGCCCGTCCGGCTCGGTCCCTCCCGCGGCCCGCACCGCGGAGAGCAGCTCGCGCCGGTTCGCGGGCTCCCGGAAGAACTCCCGGGCGACGATCGCCGCGAGATCCGGCAGGTCCTCGCGCCTCTCCGAGAGCGGAGGCAGCTCCAGCGCGAGCGCGGGGTTGAGGCGCATGAGGAGATCCGACCGGAACGTGCCCTCCGACGTCCGCCCCGCGAGATCCACGTTCGACGCGGCGACCACGCGCGCGGAGTGCGGGACCTCCGTGTTCGAGCCGAGCCGGCGGATCGTGCCGTCGTTCAGCGCGGTCAGGAGAGTCTTCTGCGCGTCGGGCGTCAGGTTCTCGATCTCGTCCAGGAAGAGCGTGCCGTTCCGCGCGGCCTCGAACACGCCGGGCCGGTCGACGATCGCGCCGGTGAACGCGCCGCGGACCGTGCCGAAGAGCGCAGCCTGCAGGAGCGTCTCGGGCACGGTCGCGCAGTCGAACGACACGAAGGCACCGCGCCGGCCGGATGCGGGGTGGATCACCTCGCGGACGAGGAGGTTCTTGCCGGTGCCGGTGGGTCCGGTCACGAGCAGCGGGAGCGGCGTCGGCGCGAGCGACTGCACGCGGCGACGCACCTCGCGCATCGCCGCGCTCTTCCCCCAGAAGAATCGGCCGGTCGACGGCGGCGCCTCGCGCTCCTCCAGGACCCGGCGCACGAGCTTCAGGAGCCCCTCGCCGCTCGTCTCCTCCTCTCCCACCGCGTACGTGAACGCGTCTGCGCGGAGGCGCAGCGCCTCCTCCTCGAACGGGATGTCGGTGTAGGCGGTCGTCAGCACCACCGCGAGGTCCGGGAACCGGTGCCGCAGGCGCTCCAGGATGAAGAGGCCCTGCCGGTCGCGCCGCTCCTGGCGGAGCCGGCGCGCGGCCGCTCCGTCGCCCAACGGGCGAAGGTCCGGAAGAAGGTCTTCGTCCGGGACGTCGAACCGGACGTCGAGCACGACGAGGTCCGGCAGCCGGCGCGCATTGCCGAGGAGCGGCTCGACCTCGCGGAAGGAGCGCGCGTGGCGGCGGACCGCGCCGGTCGCGGTATCCGACGTCTCCAGCAGCGCGAGGTCCGGCGCGAGTCGCGCCAGCTGCTCCGCGACGCGCGGCTGGTCGTCGACCACGAGGATGCGCGCGGGCCGGCTCACGGCGCGAGCTCCTCCGACCCGTCCGGATCCGAGGCAACCGCGTCGCGCCAGAGAGCGCGCGTTTCTTCCTGGATCCGGAGCGAGGCCTCGTCCAAGGCGACGAGGTCGTTCCAGCCGAGCTTCGCGAGGCGCGGCAGCCGGCGGCGAATCGCGTCGATCGCCTCGGACATCACGGAGAGGCGGGTCACCGCGAAGAGCGCTCCCTCGCGTGAGAGCCAGGCCTCGTAGACTTCGACCGCGCTCCGCATCCGCCCGTCCGGACCGACGCGCGTCTCGAGCAGGTCGCGGTGGAGGCGCCTGCGAAGCGACTCTGCGTCCTTCTCCCGGCTGGACGGAGCATTCCAGCGCACCGCCTTCCCCAGGTCGTGCTTCAACCGGAAGGC
>JBKPMI010000018.1:0-2676 GCA_046732075.1 Acidobacteriota bacterium
CCGACTCACTCAACTGGTAGTGGGTCACGAGGGCGATGTGGATGAGCCCGAGCGTGTCCTGGAAGACCGCGCGAACTTCCCGCTCGAAGGCGTCCGCTGAGGCGGGAGCCATCGAATCGTCCGCTGCGTCCATTTTCACGATCTCCATATCTGGGAGCTGGGAAGAGACTAGATTCAAAAAAAAGAAAAAGCAAACCCCTGTTCCAAATTGCGCTTTTGGAATAGGAGCTTTATTTTCTGTTATTTAGTGAAAAGCGCGGTTACGTGGGTACCGACGTTCTGAAGGCGGTCATGCCTTACTCCTTTCGCTTAACAGCTCCGGGCCCACCTGCTCGGAGCTAAATCAAAACGGCAAGCTGGCGATCCTCCCGGAATTCGGTGCGGCGTGAAAACGCCCGGTTTTATTGGGCTTTTCGACGGACGCCGGCCGGGCCCAGGACTACCGTGAGCTTGGGGTTCCCACCAAAAAGAGAGGGTGTCCCACCGAGATAAAAAGCGAATCGGGAGTATTCCAACACAGATACTCGACGAGGGCGTCAAGAATTTTTGCGAAATGTTCAGTCGTACGACGAAGGTCGTAGAAAGTGTGCGCCGAGTCACCGTTCTGGGCCCGATCTGTGAGCCGCGGCACATTTCTCGCCCGTGAGGAGCGGTCAGACGCTTCGTTCGGAGGAGTGAAGTTGAGACGTAGCGACGCCGGAGCGCGAGCTATCCGTTGACGACGAGCGCGCGCAGGAGCCGATCCTGGAATGCCTGCCCTGCCCCGTCCGAAACTCCGTTCAACAGGATCGCGAAAACGTAGTTCCTTCCGGATCGAGCGCGCGCATAGCCGGCCAGCGTCGAAACGTGTTCGATGCTTCCGGTCTTCGCCAGGATCTGTCCGCGCATGATCGGGTCCTTCATCCGGTGCCGGAGGGTTCCCTCCGGTTCGCCCGCAACGGCCAGGGACGACCGCCACGCCGGTCCGAAGGACTGCTGGTCCATGGCGCGAAGAAACCGGACGAGATCCCGGGCCGGCACGCGATTCGATGACGAAAGTCCCGAGCCGTCGCGAAGCGAGAAATGAGAGGGATCGAGCCCCAACCCGGCGAGGAAATCCTTCGCCAGAGCCACGGATCCGGGCCAGCTCCCGACCCCCTTCTTCTCGGCCGAAACCGTCTTGAAGATCTGCTCGGCGTAGAACCCCTGGCTCCTCTTGTTGCAGACCTCGATCGTGGGAAGAAGATCCGATTCGGTCGTCGCGATGGGGACCCAGAACGAATCCGGCTTGATCGGCTTCATGACGATCGGTCCGCTGATGGTGATCCCGGCGTTCTCGAGCCGTCGCTTCAAGGCCAACCCGAAGTACCTCGGTGGATCGTCGATCGTAATCGGCGTCGACCATGTCGCCGGGCGGAGAGGTACCGTGCCGGAGACCGTAACGGCGTTGGATCCGACCGAGCGGGCCACGGCCACGCGGACCCGTCCCTTCCGGCCGATCGTGCGCGCCATCGTGACGGGGCGGAGGATGTCGACCGGGGGCTCGATCGAAACGCCCGCCGGACGGCCGGCCCCTCCTCCCGGGCGGATCGAGACCAGGACGACGTTGTCGTTGTACGAGAGCGCCGAAATCGGAGCCTGGTACCACCGCGATTCCTGTCCGGCAGGCCAGTCCGGGTTCCGGCCGACCGAGTCGAAGAACGAGGCGTTCAGGACCATTTCGCCGACGACCCGGCTGATTCCGGCCTGGCGGAGGCCATCCGCCCACTTGTCGAAGACGGCGTTGATGTTGTCGTCGTAGAACCGCCCCGAGATGTTCGGGTCGCCGCCGCCGACCACCAGGAGAGAGCCGATCAGGCTCCCCTGCCGGATTTCCCCCCGCCGCCAGAAACTCGTCCGGAACTTGTACTCCGGCCCGAGGTAGTGGAGGGCGGTGGCCGTCGTGATCAGCTTCGTGACCGACGCAATCGTCTCGGGAGTGTCGGGGGTCCGCTCGAACACGACCTCTCCGGTCTCCTCGTCCGCGATCTGAATCGAGATTCCTCCGGCACGGCCCGGAATCCGTTGAGACGCTTCGTCGAGAGCCGCACGAAGAGCGGCGCCATCGGCGGATCGAAGGGGCGTGGCGAGGAGGCCGGCGAGGAGAACGGCTCCGATCCACCGGAGCGAGGAGAGGAACCGTAACACTCGAAAATTATAATGGGTGTGATGCCGCTTGTCCTCTTCTCCTTCATCCGCATTTCATCCAGTTGAAATTCGACGACGCGACTCGGACCTTCGAGGTCTCGGTCCGGGACCTCGCGGAAGAAGGGGGATTCCGCCGGGTCGGATTCGACCGGGGAGACGGCTGGCGCCGACTCGGCGTCGGGACCGAAGTTCACGCCCGCGTACTCGGGTCGCGCCGGGTGGCGCACGACTCCTATCGCTGCGAGGTCCACCTTCAGGCGCGCGTTCCGGTGGACGACTGGACCGCCATCCTGACCGGGCGTCTCGACGGTTGCGTCGAGCGGACCGGCGGGACCTGGCTGATCGAGGAGTTCAAATCGGCCCACCTTTCGGTCGACGGCTTGCGCTTCTCGAGCCATGCGATCGAGAGAGACCGCCGGCAACTGCTCGGCTACTGCTACCTGTGGCGGCGTCTCGGCCACCCGCAGGTTTCCGGCGCGCTCGTCTACGTCGATATCGCGACGGGCGAGG